>JAYVBW010000656.1:0-2749 GCA_043750255.1 Pirellula sp. | reverse complement strand
GGTTCGGCCCGGAATTCCATACAGAAAATCAGTCAAGGCTCTGAGCGACGAGCTTTTGCCCGCTTCGTTCGGACCAAAAATCATATGCAAACCGAATTGCCCTGCCGATAAATCAATCGTCGCCTCCGTGAAATGACCGAATGCAATCAAGTCGAGCTTTCGAAATCTCATAAGCCGACCTCGTTTCCATGCAAGACTTCAAGCAAACGGGATTGAGCCTCGTCCACAATGGAACGAAGCCAGTCATTATTCTCAGTATGAATTGAATCCTTCAGTTCCGCAGGAAGCTTCTTTAATGCATCCGCTAAGTCCACTCCGAGGTTTGACAACATCGTAGGATTTGAGTTTACTTCGCGAAATAGCGAAACGATTTCACCGAAGGCGTCGTCAGACACAAACGAATTGACACCGCGTGCTAAATCCGTATCGGTCACAAGTTTGATCTTTTCTAACCAAACTTCTCCTGCACCAACATCGGTTGCAATCGAACGAATTTCATTCGTAACATAGTGACGTTTTGCCAGAAGAGTGTCATGCAAAGCCGTTCGGCCTGATATTATTAGTCGCATGGCAAGAATCCGACCATCCGCTGCGCGATGAGCCCTCTCTATTTCCGTCGAACAGAGAGCCAGTACATCGTCCACCGAGACCGAACTGGAGACATCGATTGTTGCTACTTCCCAGCGAACGACGTCCAGCGGACGAAATAAGACACTGCAGGCTTGTGTGTCGTCGACAGTGACCAAGAGACAGCCCTTGGGACCAGTTTCGCGAATATGACGTCCTTGGATGTTCCCAGGGAATGCGATAAAGGGCTTTTCACTCAGCGTTTCTCGCGTATGAACGTGCCCTAAAGCCCAGTAATCATATCCTTTTAATTTAAGGCCTTCGATCGAGCAGGGGGCATAACGTTCGTGACCCTCGCGACCATTTCCACAGGTGTGCAGCAGACCGATGTTAAAAGCCCCGGGAATGGCTGCGGGGTAGGAGAGCGACAAATCCTCCGTAACTGCCACAGTCGGAAAGCTTTGTCCGTGAATCGCTACGTGGATAGATTCCAGACTCACACTGTGTGCAGCCTTGCTTTTGAAAAACGTTACATTGTCTGGTAACGACAGGGATTTCGTCATCCGATTCGCGGCGTCATGATTGCCCGCGATCATTAAGACTTCGATCCCAGCATCGCGGAGCTTAATAGCTTGCTGTACAAAATGAAGTCCGGTTCGAAATTCTCGCCAGTCCCCATCATATAAATCGCCTGCAATTAGAACAAACGCAACTTTTTCATCAATCGCAAGCGTTACCAAATTCTCCAATGCTATTCTCGATGCATCTCGAATCCGTTGAACTGGGGCGCCTTCATAGCGTTCGAGGCCTCGAAGTGGACTATCCAAATGGACATCGGCGGCGTGAATAAATTTGAACATAGGTATTTCGGAGTGAGCAGCGACCGGTGGGTTTGGAGACTATGTTAATGGATCTGGTTTTCGTCTGGCCTCGTTTGCAGAAAAATAACAAATTAGTTTGATTGCAGTCCCCGCAAGGCAACGCGGTTTCCTCGATTATGCATGGCTTTGGATTGCCTTCACCACTATACTTGCGTGCGTCGTAATCAACCGTCGGGACCTAGACGTTTTTCGATCGACGCCAACGAAAAAACCGATGGGCTTAAGCGGCGGATCCGTGGCGTAATGTCTCTGAGGCACCATGAAAAACAACCGCAAGACTGCTGCGACGCTTTCCGGAATTGGAGTGCTTGCAACCGCAGCAGCGTCCTGGGTTTTTTTTACCTATCTTCCAGTTTCAACTGAACGGCTTCGTCTTACGATTGGATGTATCTTCTGTGGAGTCATCATTTCTGCCATCATCTACCTTTTCGTGACCATTCTTCCAAATCATCGAATGTCGCGAAGCATGTCCATCGCTCTTTTTTTGGTGGTGGTGGCTGCACCTTTTTTTTCTGCCATTTTTCCACGAATAACACACGCCAGATTTGGTTTTACTGTTTTTGGTGCAATCCCAATTCCCTTTCTCGATATCACAGTCAATCGCAACGGGCTACTATGGTTTCGACCGAAAACGCATTTAATTACGAAGGAAGAAATTGAGTCGATCATCACAAAAGACGTCGAGGTGGTTATCGTTGGAATCGGTTGGGAAAGTGTCGCTAAACTGTCCGACGACGCAAAGGCTCTTGGTGAAAAAATTGATCTGCGCGTAATGTCCACGCCAGAAGCTTTTGCGCTGTACAATAAGCTTAAGGGTGAGGGCAGAGTTGTTGTGCTACTCGCACACAGTACCTGCTGATACGAACCAATCAGACAATCAGACAATCGGCTAATTGCGGCGATTTCCGAGCGCCCTGCCAACATATTCGTCGAGTGTCCGCGATTAAATTGATGTTTGCATTCAGATTTCAAATGCGATACAACGATTAGACGATTTTTTTGGCAGCATGGCTTCTGGATCGATTTCGCTCGACGTTTTGGAAAGTGTTGAAAATGGTTTCGCTCGCCGTTACGCCAAAATTGAATCGAACGCCAGACTCTGGATCGCGTTGTACGCTAACGTCGACAGCCGAGTTTGACGAGGAGTGGAGTACTCGCAAAGATGGCTACGGCTTCGCCTACGATCGCACATGTAAATCACCCATAGCAGTCTTTTTTTTTGACGTACAGCCGAAATCTGCCCTTGCCCTCACAAAGACTACATCTACCACCACACCCATCGAGTCTTTCACCAGAGACCC
>JAYVBW010000655.1:0-4557 GCA_043750255.1 Pirellula sp. | reverse complement strand
GCCCAGGGCAGAGCTTAGCGACGGAACGTCGTGAAGCGCCGCCCTGGGTACTGCAATACACCCAAGCGTTGCCCTGAAGGGGCGTACCAAAATGCTGGAGCAATCGATCGCTTGCTCGTTCAGCCTCTTCGGGGCAATTTACGGCGTCTTCGTGGCATACCCAGGGCGTCGCTGCGCTCTGCCCTGGGCTAAGTTGTCATAGCCCGTTGGGCTAAATTCGATGGAGACGCAACTGGCAAACGATTTATCATCCTTTCCACCTTAGCCGATCCTTCAGTTTCATAAGCGCGAAAGCTGGACGCTCTTTGTGTCTTTGTGGTCGAAATCCCAGTCTATCTACCTAGAACCGGTCAGGAGCCTTTCCATTTTGTTGGTAAAAGGACTCGAAAGTTTAGGAAAGGTGTTTGTTTGCGAACCGGCGCATGCGATATAATTGAAGGTCGGATTGGCCCAGCAGACCAGTCACAGCATTTCCGACTCTTTTCTTCTCACCCTGCTTTTAGCTGAAAGCATCCTGGACCAGCCAATGCGCGAATTTACCGACCTGATGCTTAAGCGCGGACTAATTTCGCTCGATCAGCTCTCCGAGGCGAAATTGATCTCAAACAAAGAGGACAAGCCAGTCGGGCGTTGCCTCGTTAAGCTCGGTTACGCTACAGGCGAGGAAGTTGCTCAATCGCTAGCTGAATTTTACAAGTTCGAGTATGTCGACTTGACTACCATTAAAATTCCTGATCATGTGATCCAGTTGGTGCCTGAGTCGGTCGCGCGCGAAAACAAGATTATTCCCGTTTCCGACGCCGACGAGACCATTAAAGTCTTGGTTTCGGATCCCTTCGATATTGAAACCATTGAAAAATTGCGGTTCATTCTGAATCGAAAAGTAGAAACGGCGCTAGCTTCCGAAGAGCAAATCCGCGAAGCCATTAATAGATATTATGGCCAGGTCGAAGGGGAATCGGCTGACTCGATGCTGCAAGAATTCACGGACACGCAGATCGATTTTACGGAAACGGAGGAGGACAAGACGAAAAGCGAAGAGAACGCGGACGAGAATAGTGCTCCAGTTGTTCGGCTCGTGCAGTATATGATTCAGGAAGCAGTGCAGCTCAGGGCGTCGGACATTCACGTTGAGCCTTTTGAGGATCGAGTTCGGATCCGGTATCGAATCGACGGTTCTTTAGTTGAGCGAGACAGCCCCCCCAGAAGACTACTCGGGGCGATCAATTCGCGTATCAAGATTTTGGCAAACATGGATATTGCCGAACGGCGCCGGGCACAAGACGGGCGAATCACGATTACGGTGGGTGAAAAGGAGCTGGATCTTCGCGTCAGCGTCATCCCTACGAATCACGGTCAGTCGACTGTTATGCGACTTCTGGACAAAGACAACATCAAAGTAGGGGTGAAGCAGCTCGGATTGGGGGAGCGCGATTTCAAGGTTTTTACCGGCTTGATCAAGCGACCGAACGGAATCCTTTTAGTTACCGGACCGACGGGCTCGGGCAAAACAACTACTTTGTACGCTGCTTTGAATGCGCTCAATCGTCCCGACCGCAAGATTATCACTGCCGAAGACCCCGTCGAATACTACTTGCCCGGCATTAACCAAGTCGAAGTACGCCACAATATCGGACTCGATTTCGCGCGCATTATTCGCGCCATGTTGCGGCAGGCACCCAATATTATCCTGGTCGGAGAAATGCGGGATACCGAAACAGCTCAGATGGGTATCCAGGCTAGCTTAACTGGACACTTGGTATTTAGTACATTACATACGAACGATGCGCCCAGTGCTGTAACGCGAATGACGGATATGGGCGTGCCAGGCTACATGGTAGCAAGCAGCGTTATCGCCGTTATGGCCCAGCGTTTGGTTCGAAAGATTTGCAGCCGTTGCAAGCATCCGATCACGCTGAGCGAGGCCGTTTTGGCGGATGCAGGGCTGCCGCCAGAAATAGTACCGTTTGCAAAATTTTCCAAAGGCAAGGGTTGTCCATACTGCCAAAAGAAGACGTATCGCGGTCGTATCGGTATTTACGAATTAATGGTTGTGAACGGTCGCTTACGAGAGCTAATGTTCTCAGGGCAATCGTCGGCTGCGCTCCGAACTGAAGCCATAAGAGCTGGAATGACAACACTTTACTGCGACGGTCTTAGAAAAGTAATCACCGGCATCACCACGATGGACGAAGTTTACAAAACCGCCAAAAAGACGGAGCAGGAGCATATCGCAATCGACAAGGTCATAAAGGAAGTGCTCGGCTAGGTAGAGTAGCAGGCACATATCAATGTGCGGTCCGCTTCTGGCCAAGAATCATGGAATGTGCCTAACCGCATGGTGACAAATTCCGCAAAGGCGTTTTGCACGCCTTCGGCCACGGCACACGGAGTGTGCCTGCTACTTTCTAGATTTTTGATGTTACAATGAGACAGGACATTTTTTTGCAATCGCGTGAATAAACGTCACAAAGATTTTTCCGCTCGGTCTCGTTGACTACAATCTTTCTGGCACGAGAAATGTTTTTATTTCAAGTGTCCTCCTTTTGAACTCGTCTTAGTTTAACAAAACCATGGCAACAGTCTTAATCGACAAACTTCTTCAGGCATGCGTAAAGCAGGGGGCGAGCGACATTCATATAGTCGTTGGGCAACCTCCGGTTTTCCGTCTGCATGGTCGTATGCGAAGGCTTGAGACCAAGGTGCTGGAGGCGGACGACACGGTTCAGTTGATGAAGAGTATCGCGCCGGAGCGATGTCAAAGGGAGCTTCAAGAGTCAGGCAGTTCTGACTTTGGATTCGCTTTTGGAACGCTAGCTAGATTCCGTGTTTCGATTTTCAAGCAGCGCGGTTTCATTTCAATGGTGCTGCGTCAGATTCCAGTAGACAAACTGACTCCCGAGCAGCTTGGTATTCCGGATGCGGTAATGAAATTGTGTTTGCGTCCACGAGGATTGGTACTGGTTACCGGTCCAACGGGCTCGGGCAAAACTACGACGTTGGCGAGTTTGATCGATTCCGTCAACACGACTCACGATCACCACATCATCACGATCGAGGATCCGATCGAATTTTATCACGAACATAAAAAGTCTACGATTAACCAACGCGAGATTGGCGTGGATGTGCCAAGTTTCTCCGAAGCGATTCGGCGAGCGTTGCGGCAGGACCCAGATATTATTCTGGTGGGTGAAATGCGGGATTTGGACACAATTTCCGCAGCGATCACCGCAGCAGAAACAGGGCACATCGTTTTCGGTACGCTGCACACCAACAGTGCAATGGGAACGGTGAATCGCCTGATTGACGCTTTCCCGGGAAATTTACAGGACCAAATTAGGACGCAGCTTTCAACAAGCTTATTGGGAGTGGTCGCTCAGACGCTGATCCCCAGGATTGGTGGAGGACGCGTTGCGGCTTATGAGATTCTCATCGTCACATCCGGCATTGCCAATTTGATTCGTGAGAACAAAACATTCCGAATAGGATCGGCGATTCAGACGGGGTCCAAGTTTGGAATGAAGTTGATGGACGATGCACTTTTCGACCATTGGAAGGACGGGAAGGTCACGGTGGAGGATATTTTGGCCAAAGCGCACCGCCCCGACGAACTGGCCAAACGCATCGTGAATGCAAGGCATGGAATTATCGAAGAGGAAGAAAAACCAGAAGAAGATGGCCATTAAAGTGGCCCAATGTGGCCCAAAGTGGCCCAAAGTGGCCGATCGCTCCGCGATCGTTCCAAACCAACAATCGTTCCAAACACCACAGCTCGATTGTCCACCAACATCAAAAATTCGACCGTGAGAGTCGTCCAAGAATACAAAGAGTTGACTAGAGGAATGAATTTATGAGCACGCGACGCATAGGCCAAATTTTTGTTGACATGGGTTTCATAACCGATCAGCAATTGCAGTTGTTGCTTGAAGAGCAGCATCAGCAGCCTGGTGCGTTGTTAGGTAAGCTGGCAGAAGACATGACCTTGATCACCGACGAGCAACTGGCTCAAGCGCTCGGCGAGCAAATGCACATGAAAGTAGTTACGTTAGGTGATGAACCGATCCCCCCAGATCTGCTTGAAAAGCTGACCGAAACGATGGCTCAGCTCTATCGAGTGATTCCGGTGAAATTTGACGGACACCGACTGACGGTCGCGACATGCGATCCTCAAAATTTGAGCATTCAAGACGAATTGAGGACCTTTCTCGGCTTCGAAATCGAGATGGTGGTTGCCTCCGAACGCGAAATCAAAGCATCGATCGAGCGTTTTTATTCGTCGGAGAGTTTGAGCGTTGAAAAGATCGTAAAGGAACTGACCGAAGACACGGAGCTCTTCGCCGCTGCAACTAGCTTGTTGCAAGGGGAAAAGTTTAGTCTCGACGGTGCAGAAGCCTTGGCGGACAGTGCGCCGGTTCGCAAGCTGCTCAACTTAGTCATGTTGTTGGCGATCAAGGATCATGCGAGCGACATTCACTTTGAGCCCTTTGAGGATGAGTTCAAAATTCGGATCAAAGCGGAAGGTGTGCTCTATGAAATGGTACCGCCTCCTCGTCACCT
>JAYVBW010000654.1:0-3424 GCA_043750255.1 Pirellula sp. | reverse complement strand
CGTTCTCTCGAATCGATTTAAGAATGCCCGAATTCTGCGTATTTAGCTTCATCAAACTCTCGGAAGAATATAAGTCCCAAAATTCTAACTCAATGACTTCCGTCAATTTCTGTCGAGCCGTAGTAAAGTTGTGTGACGCTATACCCGCGTCAGCTCGAGCGGAAGCACCACGAAGCGAACGCTTGCCGTGCCAAGGTAGTTTCTGCGAGATTTCTAGAGCGTAGGCGGGATTTACTTGGTTGGACACAAGTGACGCGGGAGCGACTGTTGAGCCCAACACGGGATCTTCGAGTGAAGTTGCTTGTGGAATTCTTTGAATTGCTGCATTCCATGCTGCGGTCATCGCCTCAAGTGTTGGATTTACCGAATGGACTTCGGCGATAAGTTGCGGAAGAGTCAGTTCGTTGTTCTGCTCGACCTCTGTTGGAGAAATGGGTTCAATTGTCCGATCATCATTGGGTGGCGTCTTGAAACTTACCTGCTCAATGCTGGTTTGGTCTGGTGAACTGAGAACTATAGAATCGATCTCATCCAATGGAACCCGACATTGAACATCGATTCGCTTCGAGTTATTGACATTAGGTACCGTCGCAACAAAGCGGTTTACTGAACGGCATCCTATTGTGCCAATGATCGGAATTGCACACGCCGCGAGCATGCAAATCGCACGCATGATTTCGCGTTCGATCGCAGGCTTTATTTTGCTTTCGAAAACATTCATGCAAAGACCTAGTGAGGTTCTAAAAACGATCAGTCATTTTCATTTATCGTCGACAAACGTCAAAACCGGCAGAATACTCGTCATCACCCTTAGAAGCCCCTCAGGCCTCATATTTAACCGAAACATGAATTCCAGGTCCGATTCAAATCCCATTTTATGGGTTCGAAAGGTGCGTTATTCCACTTGTTACACGGGCGCAGGAGGCTACACTTAATTATTGCCGTCTGCACAAGGTTTGACGTTTCTGGAAGATTTCACGGTATCTGCATCATGCATCGCCATTTTCGATTGCCCAGAAAATTCCTACTGTTGGTGTTGATTCCGCTGATCTTAATCAACGGTCGAATGTCAGCAGGTTGCATCTGCTTGGATGGCCACTTTAAGTTATTTTGTGGCGGCCATAGTTGTTGCCATGGAAACAGGAACGACTGTTGCCATGGAAACACGAACGATCCCTTTGCAAATCATTCGACGTCCGATGATTGCTGCAAGGAGTCAGGTTCGGCTGGAACTGGAGCAGTTGATTCGTGTTGCAGCCAATGCTGCGCCAGCTTTATTGAGTCAGATTTAAAGGAGTGTATTCAGAATCTTAAGTCAACGGGCAGTTGTCATAAACTTTCTTTGATACCGGCGAACTTGAGCGAGATTGTTTCGCTGCAAATTGATGACGAAATATCAATGTTGGATCCACTGTTTCTGTGTGATCGATTGAAGACCGACGAGAAAACGCAACGTCCTCGATTCTTGGTTTTCTCGCCACCTCGAGAGCGACTTAAGCTTTTAAATCGTTTGCTGATTTGAGTCGAGGTTTAGTGGCCTCAAAGATTTGGGTGTATGCAAAATGTACCTGACCTGAATTTTTAGACCGCCACGTTCTGTCAACGCTTGAATCCTAGTTGGGATGCGGCATTGCGCTAGGTGTTAAGACAAGTTGTCGTAACATCAATCCGTTGCGAATCTGTTGCGGATAGGTCTGTCGGATTACTTCCCGACGACAAAACTAGCCGTGGAAAAGCTCCGATACGTTTCGTGAAAGTTCCCATTTTGCGATCGGTCTGAGAATGCTTTTCGGCTTCCATTAATCCTTTCCAATTTATTTAGAGAGTAAACAATCATGTTCAAAAAGTTTTCAATAGTGCTGTTTGCAAGTTCGCTGAGTGTCGGTGTTATTGCAGGTTCCACGACCGCGTATGGCCAGTGCTCGTGTGCAACTTCAGTGAATGCTGCCCCTGCATCGACAATGGCGATGCCAAGTACGCAATCGAGTGCTGACGGCAATCGTCGTTTTTCGTACGAACCCTTGTCGGCACAGACAATTCGAACTGCTCCAGTGTACGGTTCTAATGCAATTTACGGTTCTAATGTTACGAATCGTCCTGCTCCGTATTTTGGTAGTCGAGCCAATTACAATTCGCGTTCGCAGACACCGCTGTATCTATTGTCTAAGCCTGAACGCAACAGCGGTCATCGATAGGTCCGGTGAAATCCCTTTCAATGCTCATGGTCTGTGGTGTCGCGGACCATGAGTTTCCCTTTCGGTAGATTCAATAAAATAGAGACTCAAGAAAATAGCATGTCCAACGCGACAGACCCCAGGAAGAGCAATTCGCATTACGCGAACACCTATGAGGGTGGCCTTCGCGCACCGTCCCATCTTAAGGGGTGGAGAAGGTGGTGGTGGTGGTTGGACTTCGTTGTGCTTGTCAATCTCGCAAGATTGCGATTCATTGGGATCCTTGTCCTAATTGGTCTCGCCATAACGAAATGGGATCTTTTGGTTGCGCACTACGACAAATGGACTCGGCCCGCTGTGTCGCACAATGGTGGTGGCGACAATTTCGAATGGTTTTGTCCAATGCATCCATCGGTTGTGCGAGACAATGCGAAAGACAAGTGTCCGATTTGCTTTATGCCTTTGTCGAAACGCAAGAAAGGAGATGGAGTGATTGATGCGTTACCTGACGGAGTGGTTAGTCGCGTCCAACTTTCTCCATATCGCATAGTACTTGCGGGCGTGGAGACAACGGAAGTCAACTATGTTCCACTGGTAAAGGAGATTACTGCGGCGGGATACATAGAATTCAATGAGAGCCTTCAACGCGGAATCGCAGCCCGCTTTGGCGGTCGAATTGATAAGCTTTTTGCTAACCAAACCGGTCAAATGGTCAAAGAAGGAGACCCGCTCGCATCGGTTTACAGTCCCGAGCTAGTTGTAGCCATGAAGAGTTTGTTCGACGCCAAAAAATCGAATAATGCTTCGCTGTTAGCAAGTACAAAAATGCGTCTAGAATTGCTTGGTATAAACGACGCTCAGATCGAGAATGTCCTAAGTTTGGGAGAAAGCAGTACGCATCTTACAATTCAATCGCCAATAAATGGACACGTCATTCGTAAGTACGTTCGTGAGGGGCAATACTTTCAAGAAGGGATGCCGCTCTTTGACGTAGTCGACTTGAGTTCAGTTTGGATCCAGGCACAGGTCTACGAAGACGACCTTCGTTTCCTTCCCGAGAGTCTCGCCAGCGTTGACGATTCCACCATAGCCAATTCCTTGCCCGTCACAGCAATAACTAAATCGCTTCCCAATGAGGAGTTTCACGGGGTTTTATCCTTCATTTACCCTCACGTCGATCAACAGACACGCACGGTAACCGTTCGATTTGCGCTCGACAATCCGCACCATAAATTGCGACCGGGTAGCGC
>JAYVBW010000653.1:0-2572 GCA_043750255.1 Pirellula sp. | reverse complement strand
GCAAAAAACGTCCTAGCCCTAGCTGACCCTGTACGCTGACTAAACGTAACAGCCATCACGACAACGATACCCACGATCATGCCTTCGTAAACATCGGCTCCCGACCCAACAATTTTGTTCACGGAATCGATAACCGTTTTCAAAAACAAGCAACCAAGTATGGTACCAGGGATGGTACCGATTCCACCTTGTAGGGAGCAGCCACCGATTACCGATGCGGCAATCGCGTTCAACTCATAGCCGCGCGCCAAGATGTCGGGCTTGGCAGAACCCGAGTCAGCAAAATAGACAATGCCAACCATCGATGCCGATACCGAACCGATGACATACGCCAGCCATTTGAGTCGCTCAGTGCGAATCCCACTCAGCCTAGCGGCCTGTTCATTGCCACCCATCGCATGGAGATGGCGGCCGATGACAGTTCGACTCATCAAAAACCAAATCGCAAAGGCCAAAACGAGGAACACAATAGAAACGTAACGCACATCTTTCAACGTTTCTCGAAGTGCAAGGTCTGGGAAATCGATCTGTGATTTGTTGTTTGTCACCGCCAAAGTCACGCCTCGGCTGAAACTGCGAAGTCCCACCAGCGTTGCCAGCGTTGCAATGAACGGCGGCAGTCCAACGCAGGTGATCAACCATGCGTGGAGCGTTCCAACCATGGCCCCCGACAGCAGTGTTCCCAGAACGGCTACGAGTACCGCCCAGGTTGCAATGTGCCCTTCTCGAAAGCCGGGGGGATCCAGCACAATCAACAGCGAGCCGAAGACAGTCGCACTCATCGCAATCACCGAACCGCTCGACAAATCAATCCCGCCGGAAATGATAATAATGGCGCTCCCAAGCGCAAAAAAACCTAGCAGTACCGAGTTGCGAATGATGATTACAGCGGCATCGCTAGGATTGTTCCAGTACGTATGACCGGGATCTAGCAAAACCGTAACTGAAACGACCGATAGCCATGCCAAAATCAGCTTGAATTCAACGGTGGACCAGAGACGAAAAATAAGGCTTGGCTTATGAGAACTCATGCACAATACCTATTTAGGATGATTCGGGTGAACGCAAAGGAACGAGTTCGCAACTAGCACGACGCTCAAGCTTGCGCATTTTGAAGTTGCACATTTGGTACAAGCCCGCAGCGCAAGCAAGGGAAATACCTCATAGCTGTGCGGTTTTTTTCTTCGAAAATTGGATAAACTATCAATTTCCTTGCTGGCACTTCGGGCTTGTATTTCGTTGGCATTTGAAACCAAAACGCCTAAAATAGTGCAACTTCAAAGCTTGCGTATCGTGCTATGAACTCGTTAGGCCATACTGCTTAAGCCACTCTTGAAACTTGCTCATAGAAATGAACTCGACGCCCTTACCAAACTCCGTGAACATCTCTGCTTTGAGAGCGGAGCCGCTGTCCGGAACAACCACTTTCAGGCCAGTATCCAAAATATCTCCGCCCGGCGTACCCATGTTTGGGAACATTTCTTTTACCGTCTTGTCATCTTTTCCTAGCTTAGCAAAACAGTAACGCACCGAGTCGTAGCCCATACCGAAAGGATTTTGTACTACCATGGCATCGATCATTCCGTCGCCCATTTGCTGGATAGCAAGTTGCTCTGCATCGAAAGTAACGATCGTCATCTTTTCGCGTAGCTTGCGTTCTTTTACGACGTCTACGATGGCCGGAGCATTGTAAGACCAGATGCCAACGAGAATCGACAGATTCGGATTCTGGTCAATGCTCTGTCGTACATTGTCGCGGGCTCGCTGTCGGTCCGTGTCATCTATACGGCGGGCAATTTGTTTGAATTGTGACCCTACTGATGCGGTGAATCCATCCATGCGTTGAATGGCGTTCAATTGGCTATCGAGTCCAACAAATTGAACATACTCGCCGCCATCGACTTTGAGATTCTTCGCAGCAGTGCCGAGAACTTTGCCACCCTTTTCGTTGTCGGTTCCGACATAGAATTCGCGATTAGGACGAAGTTTCTCATCCAAGTCGCTGTCGAAGCAACCAATAATAATTCCCTTGGCCTTCAATTTTTTCAATTCATCTGCGACTGCTGGATTGGATGCTGATGTCGGCGAGATGACGACCGCGACAATGTCACTCTGCGTGCCATACTGTCGAAGCTTTTCGATTTGCCCCTGATCGGTACCGTCGTTCGTATCCATGCTGGCGGACAGTCCAGCCTCCGCAAGCTTAAGGTCCGCAGATGCCTTGACGATGCCTGCTCGAGCTGCATCCCAAAAAGGGGAGTCGGTATTGTTGAGAAGAACGATACGTTTTAAACCACTAATTTTACCTATGCTTTCTACGGCCGCACTGGCCGGACCGGTTGATTTGCCAGCCGGCGAGATCTTGCTGTCAGAATTAGTGCAGCCAACAAAGAGGAAGCTGCCCATAAGCAGTGAGAGAACTACTGTCGGTTTTCGCAACATATCAGGGACCTACACATCAAAGAGGTGTAAAATAATGCCATTACCAAAGCAATGGCGGAGTTGTTTGGTTCCGCACACTTCAAAACCATTGGAGTCTTAGCGGCGTTTTTCGATATGTAGTAGGATACTC
>JAYVBW010000652.1:0-4918 GCA_043750255.1 Pirellula sp. | reverse complement strand
GCCACTCTTTACCATTGAGCGGCCTTGCGAAGTTCCGCTAGATCAAGCACGCCCTCATTGCTTACCAGCATGCACAGGTCGGGATCTTTTAGGACTTCGATGAGTCTCATGAGGCGGCCATCTACGAAGACTTCGTTGGACATCAGACGAATGCCATGACTGTAGTCGACATACCAATCGACATGGCCAGCATAGAGACCCTGTATTGGCCGTCCTACGCTAACGTTTGTCGAAGTCGTCTTTGTTGATCCCGTAGGTTTCCAATTTGCGATACATGGTCGCTCGCGAGATACCGAGCAATTCTGCGGCCTCTGGAATGCTTCCACGGGTGCGTCGCATGGCTTCTTGAATCAATCGCTTTTCCCACTGCTCGATATTCAAAGTGTCAAATACTTCTGTCTTCGATTCATGCAGTGTCAGGTCCGACGCTTGGATTTCATCACCCGCTGCCAGCACGATAGCGCTATCGATAATATTTCGCAGTTGCCTGACATTGCCTGGCCAATTGTATTCCAGCAGCCGCTTGCGCGCCGCCTCGCTCAGTTTGATTTGCACGCGACCATGCTGACGACCGAAGTGTTCGAGAAAATGGTTGAGTAGCAGTGAAATGTCTTCGCCGCGCTGACGAAGTGGCGGCACTTTCATTTCAAACACACTGAGCCGGTAGTATAGATCTTCGCGAAATCGCTTGTCCGTCACGAATTCGCTCAAGTCGCGATTAGTGGCCGTCAGTACGCGAACATCGACTCGCACTTCTTTTCGACCACCAACTGGCAAAAATGGATGACCCTCAAGGATACGTAGCAATTTCGCTTGGCCTGACAGTGTCATTTCACCGATTTCATCGAGGAAGAGCGTGCCACCGTGCGCTTGTTGGAACCAACCAATATGTTCCTTGTCCGCCCCCGTGAAGGCTCCTTTTACATGGCCGAAGAGCTGGCTTTCAATGAGCTCGCTTGGAATCGCCGCGCAGTTGACACTGAGCATCGGTCGATCGGCTCGCGAGCTCGCTTTGTGGATTGCGCGCGCGACAAGTTCTTTGCCGACGCCGCTTTCGCCCCGGATCAGAATGCTACCCGTCGCTTTGGCAACACGTGAGATGCGTTCTTTGAGCTCAAGCATAAGTGGGCACTGACCCAGCAGTTCGTCGAAGTCTGCGTTTTTTACTTGAAGTCTTCCGTGATCCAGTCTCAATGACGATTCCTTCCGTGCCCGCACCAACGACGCAGCGAGGAAACTCACGGAAGCAATCGTAAAGTCAAACGAATGTTTTTCGAAAACCTCCTTGTCGCGGTACAAGTGGACTACTCCAATGGTCTTACCATCATTTAGCAACGGAACACATATCGCATCGGCATAATGCAGAAGCGGACCATCGCCTGGTGACTGCGACTCATTTTTAACCCAAACCGCAGTGGCTTGTTTGCAGACCATTTCGGTCAGCATGTGGCTAAGGACGATTCGGGGTTCGTTATTGTTCGGATACTTGCCATGCACCGTTAACTTGCCATCCTCATCGGCTAACAAGAATGCGACGAAGGTAGCCTTGGTTCGATTTCTCAAAACTTCGATCGCCAAAGCGACTACTTCGTCTGGAGTAGTCAGCGAAATGCATCGAATGGATAGTTGGTGCAGATCGGACAAATCCTCCGTTCGTCCAGCCTTTCGAAGGGATAGAAAGGCCGACATGCCTGACGCAAAACCGTCAGGCGTACTCCCGAGTTTGTCACCCCGAAGATCATGCGAAAGATTAATTCGCTCAACTGTAATGTCTTCGTTGAGCGTATCGTCAATGAACTCAAGCTCCGTGTTGCCGATACGAATGCGGTTTCCGTGTGCTAAAACTGCCACGTCCACCTTCGAACCATTCAACAGAGTGCCGTTTCGAGAGCCAGCATCTAGAACCCGCCATTGGGATTCTTGGTACACCAATCTGGCATGAACGCGAGAGGAAAGCGGATCGTTGAGTTGGATATTGCATTCCAACCCTCGGCCCATCGTATTTTCGATTGCTTTGTCCAACGAGTGACGAGAATCAAGGTCTCGGCCTCGCTTAATGACTAGGTAGGTCGACATCGGTAGTGTGTAAAGCGGTAAGTGTTTGGCTGACAACAGTATACGCCAAGTTGTCTCATTTTGCTACAGAGGCGGGAGCGTGTCCGGATGAAGTGCTGTTGTTTGCCTGCCCATTGTCAGCCTGAGGACAGGCTGACCTACATGCGATTCACGTAGGTCCGGCTGTCCTCAGCCGGACATGGCGACAACGTAACAGACAACGTAACAATTGTGCCACCCAGGCGTAGTAAACCTATCTGCGTTCCAATTTTCGACGTTTTGAGATATCATCTCGCCGGTTCATTTGCCACGTACCGCACGGCATTCCACTCAGGCCTGGAGATTGTTTAACTTTGCAAGCCAAAATCGTTTTGTTACCAGGAGATGGCATCGGTCCCGAGGTCATTGGCCAAGCCCACCGTGTCCTTGAGGCCGTCGCATCCAAGTTTGGACATCAGTTTGAGTTTTCCGAGCACATCATTGGTGGCATCGCAATTGATCAGACCGGTGATGCGTTACCAGATGCGACAATCGCTGCCTGCAAAGCATCCGACGCGATCTTATTGGGTGCGGTTGGCGGCCCAAAATGGGATGACCCGAATGCAAAGACTCGCCCCGAAGCTGGCTTGCTCAAGATTCGAAAAGAGCTAGGTCTATTTGCAAACCTCCGCCCCATCGTAACCTTTGAAGAGTTGCTGGACTCGTCTCCACTCAAGCGAGAAATTATCGAAGGGACCGATATTCTCTTCTTTCGTGAACTTACAGGAGGACTTTACTTTGGCCCCTCTGGTTTGGAGGAGCTGCCTGACGGTCAACAACGTGCGTTTAGCACCGCCGTTTACACCACCTCGGAAGTCGAACGGATCGTTCGGATGGCAGCACACGCCGCTTTGAAACGCCGTAATAAAATGACCATGGTTGACAAAGCGAATGTATTGGAAGCATCTCGTTTGTGGCGACGTGTCTCGGCCAGGATCATGCAGGAAGAGTTTCCTACGATTTCCTACGATGTTGTCTTAGTCGATTCGATGGCCATGCATTTGCTTAGTCGGCCAACCAGTTTCGACGTCGTGGTGACGAGCAATATGTTCGGTGATATCTTGACCGATGAAGCGTCGATGCTACCCGGTTCACTCGGGATGCTACCAAGCGCATCGCTTGGTTCAAGCGGTCCAGGTCTTTACGAACCCATCCACGGCTCGGCTCCAGACATCGCTGGCAAAGGTATTGCGAACCCGCTAGCGACGATTCTTGCGGCCGCAATGTTGTTGCGACATTCTCTCGGCCTTGAAAAAGAAGCCGCCACGGTGGAAGCGGCCGTGAAACGCGTTCTTGCTGCCGGTTATCGAACTGCGGATTTAGTGCGGCGAGGAGAGCCGTCGCTCGGTACAGTTGCTATCACCGACCTCGTGCTTCAGTCTATGGTCGGATGATTTGCCCCTTTTGCTCACTGCTCTGCGATGCAGATAACCTCAAAGAAATCCAATGTGATCGGCGAACGGCATCGCTCGTCCAGTTGGAGTCCTTTCGCTCGATAAAAGCACAATTGCCGCGACTGGGAAAACAAGTTGACCCCGAACTGATTATCGTGGCAATCGAATCTGCAATTGTTAAAGAAATCAAAAAGCATTTTGGAAAGGATGCTTCGGTCGTCGTCGATATCCCAAAGGATGGCAGCAAGATTCATGCGACAGTGAATGGTCACGAGCTGGGCAAGGACGAGATAGTTCGAGTGGGGGCTCAAGCAGCCAAAAGAGTCGTCTTGCAGAAACTCTGGGACGCAGAAGACGTGTCGTTTGCAGAGAGGATAAAAGAGGCTTCTGAGTCATTGCGAGCCGCAAAGCGTATTCTCATCACAGGACGCATTGCAAGTGTGGCAACGGCTAGAGCCGCCGTGGCCTTCGCTGCCAAGTACAACGCAACAATCGACTGTGCCGAGTCAGGACATCAGTTTAAAAATGTCCTAGCGATCCAGCGCTCAGGCCTGAACTCAGTATCACTGGCAGAAGCGCGCGACCATTCGGATTTTTTTATTGTCGTGGGTGATGACTCGATGCTGGCTACTTGCCCTCGTATGCCTGCAGCCCTATCTAGCGGCAAACCCAGCCCACAAACCGTATTGCTGTTGGGCAATTTTAGCCGTGCTGCGACCGAACTTTGGAAGAAAGCTGGCTTTGATACGTGGTCCGTGCCTTGTGACTTAAGCATGGTTCCAATCGCACTCGCACAATGGTCGCGTTTTTCAGTCCAAAGTCCAAGCAACCGTTCGAGTGAGACGCATCCAACAAAACAATTATTCGAACGCATGGCACAGGATGAGTACACAACGGTTGTGTGGTCCGCTGAAAATCTGAAGTTGGACCAAGCGGACCTTTGGGTCGAGCGAATGCTGCAATGGATCGCAGGTCGCAATGAAACAACGCGATGCGCTGCTTTACCATGGTCATCGCTGGATGGGACATTTCAACAAGTCTGTACGTGGTTGACCGGCTTCCCTGGCAGAGTCAAATTTCGAGATGGAGTTCCGCAGTACGATCCGCATGGACAAAGCTACGAGCAATGGATAGCCCGGACCCCCGTTGGTATAAGCCCTGAGTCCTTCGTCGTAATACCTGAGTCCGTCGTCGTATTAATCGATGAAACTGCATCCTCAACTCCGTTCTTGAAATTGGAATCAATGCAAGCGTCGGGACAGTCTAAAGTTATTGAGCTGACAGGACATTCAATGAGATTTCCAACAGCCGTTGCTGGCGTTGAAGTGATGGCGGATATTTTTCGTGCCGATCAAACGTTGCTCGCTCGTGTTTCCCCAACCCGAAAATTGGTCCCGAGCGTAAAGTCAGCCGCTGAATGGTTGGAAGGG
>JAYVBW010000651.1:0-5830 GCA_043750255.1 Pirellula sp. | reverse complement strand
AGATCCATTCGGCCAATGGCTTTGGGGGCGTTGTTCCTGGCGTTGTTGGCAGTTTCTGCAGCCATGCTTTCAATGGATGGAATCGAAGGCGGCGTATTTACGTTGGTTCTCGGCATGGGTTCGGAAGGAATTGGAACGGGGCCAGACGATGGAGACTGGGCCAAGAGCCCACCGCTTAATGGCAGCAGTAACAGCACCACGAAAGAGCATAGGCGACAGGCTTTTAGTTTCATGGCTCACTTCATTACAAATGACGACTCTCGCGTTTTTAACAGTATTTCTAGATAAATACGAAATACGCAATAAAATTCCAATCCCAGTTTCGATAGCTTGCAAACGTTTGCGGTATTGGGTCGTCTCAAACGAGTCAAATGTTTCATTCCGCGGCGACCAGGATTACTTTTTGTCGAAAAAAGCTCGTGCAGCAAAATACGGGGAAGCTCCAATTTGGCGGTTAGACAAGCTTGTTTTGCCAATTATCCTGAAGTTTTTGCTAATTTCTTTCCGTTGGCGAAACGTAGCGCCTTGGTACGTGTTACAAGAGAGATCGATCCAGGCATTCGGTGCCTAGTTCCTCAAATCTCTTCGTCTATCTCAATTGAGGTTACAAAAATGCGAATCAGTCGTACGTTGTCCAGTTTGTTACTTGTCGGCTGCATCATCAGCGTCGCAGCTCCGTTCTCGGTCGGCCAGGGAGAACCTCCACAACGTGGACAAGGCGGCGGTGGCCAAGGTGGCGGAAGAGGCGGTTTTGGCGGCGGGGGCTTTGGCGGCCGCGGAATTGCGTCGCTGCTGACGATCAAGGAAGTGCGTGACGAGCTGAAAATGGATGAAGAGCAAACCAAAGAGATGGAAGCTTTCACCAAGGAATTGAGGGAAGAAATGCAAACTCAATTTGCCGGCTTTGGCGGAGGTCGTGGAGGTCCTGGCGGTCCTGGCGGTGGTGGGGCTGCTCCAGACATGACGAAAATTAACGAAGCCCTTGCTTCGATGCAGCTAAAATCCGAATCGAAACTCGAAAAGATTCTGGATCCTGTTCAAATGGATCGTTTAGTCGGATTATTCATCCAGCGAGATGGGGCTCGTACTCTCAACAGCAAGATAATTTCCACACGCCTAGAAATTACTGAGGATCAGAAAGCGAAAATCGCCGATCAGGAAAAAATTGCTGGCGAAGAAATGCGGTCGCTTTATGGCGGTGGTGGAGGTGGCGGTGGCGATATGCGAGAAAAGATGGACAAAATGCGAAAAGATAGCGAAGAAAAAATCACGGGACTGTTAACCGCAGCTCAAAAGGCCAAAATGGAAGAACTGAAGGGTGCGAAATTCGAATTTCCAGCTCCACCTCCAAGAGGTGGCCCAGGTGGTAATCGCGGTGGCAATCCTCAGTAAGCAAGACTAGCCATTTGATTTATTTAGCTGAGGCTGGGAGAATCTCCCAGCCTCTTTGTATTTCGCTGGGCACTCCCTGGAATAATAACCGCTTCCAATTTTTTTATCCATCTAAAACTATGAATCGATTTTTCATTCTTGCCGCATGGTCCGTGTGTCAAGCGTTTGACCTCGCAGTTTCGAGCTTTGCAGTTTCAAGCTTTGCCGTTTCGTGCTTTGGAGAAGAGCCTCCTGTCGAGATTTCTGAAAAGGCCCGTCGGATCCATGAACGAGGATTCGTTTGGGATGGGCACAATGATTTGCCATGGGCGGCTCGTGAACGCAATGATATTCGATTCGAAAAAACAGATCTTTGGAACGAACCCAAGCTACACACCGATATACCGCGACTGCGAGTTGGAAACGTGGGCGCACAGTTTTGGTCTGCCTACGTCCCCTCTAAGACTCGACAATCGGGCACCGCATTCCAAACCACCATGGAGCAGATAGATTGTGTTTACACGATGGTGAGAAAGTATCCTGACGTATTTGAAATCGCACTGACATCCAGCGACGTCGAACGGATCCGAAAGTCCGGAAAGATCGCTTCGCTCATAGGTGTCGAAGGTGGGCACTCCATCGAAAACTCTCTTGGCAAATTAAAGGAGTTGTTTTCGAGAGGAGCACGATACATGACTTTAACGCACGGCGACACGCTTGATTGGGCGGATGCAGCCACCGACACATCGCAAAGCAATGGTCTCTCCCCGTTCGGCGAAGAAGTCGTGCGAGAAATGAATCGGATGGGAATGCTGGTGGACCTATCACACGTATCACCTGCAACGATGTCCGACGCGTTGAATGTCACCAAGGCTCCCATCATTTTTTCGCATTCATCCGCCATGACGATTGCAGATCATCCACGAAATGTTCCAGACGACATTCTGCTCCGCGTAAAGGAAAATGGAGGCCTGGTAATGATCAATTTCTTTTCTGGATTCGTCGTCCCCGAGTCAGCAAAGAACCTCAAAGACATGTTCGGTGCCCGGCGTGCGATCGACCAGGAGTTCGGCAGCGATACAGATGCAGGCAAGAACGCCATGTTGAAATGGAAAGCCAACCACCCAACCATTCCAGGCGACATCGCTATGGTAATCGAGCACATCGATCACATTGTCCAGACTGCTGGCATTGACCATGTTGGTTTGGGTGGCGACTTCGATGGCATTGACATGCTGCCAAAAGGACTCGAAGACGTTTCTAAATATCCTGCAATCACGGAGTTGTTGTTGAGAAAGAAATATTCGGAAGCCGATATTCACAAAATCATGTCGGGTAACATGATGCGAGTGCTAAAGGCATGTGAGGCGGCAAAGGGTCACTCTCGGCAAGAGTGACCCACGGTGGGTCGCACATGCCGGGTGCGACCATGCAGCTTACACGCGTTCACTAGCTTATTCGCGTCGCGCAAGCGGTTTAACCCTAACCTTTTTAACCGGAATCTCCAGGAGGCATCAATTTTCTCCGTGCGTCGTAGGCGTACCAGTCCTCGACCCGCTTTCGCGCCCAGGCTGTCTTCCTTAAAAATACAAGACTGGACTTAACGCTAGGGTCTATTTGAAAACAACGAATCGGTATTTGACGCCCCAATTCTTGCCAACCGTGTCGATCCACAAGTCGTGTGATCATCATTTCCAACGTGATTCCGTGCAACGGATCAAGTGAAGGAACTTTCGGACGAGGAGATTCTGGCAGAGGATCGGACTCTTCACTCATTCCTAGTGTACCCTCTGACCAGGAACGGCACCCGTGTCAATGCCGAGCAAGAAGACTTCAGTGCCGCCTGGGCCTGCTGCCGTCACCATTCCTTCGCTCAGTCCGAACTTCATTTGGCGTGGTTGCAAATTCGCGACGATAACAACCAGTCTCCCTTGCAATTGTTCCAACGTATAGGCCGCCTTGATTCCTGCAAACAAGGTACGTCGATTGTCGCCGCCAAGACTTACGGTCAGTTTCACAAGCTTCTTTGCTTCAGGAACTTCTTCGGCTTTAATGATTCGAGCTACTCGCAGGTCGACTTTGGTAAAGTCATCAATCGTACAGGTTGGAGCCAATGGCTCTTGAAGCAATGCGTCACCGGAGTCCGCTGTCGACGCGGTTTCGGGCGTGGTAGCGGTTTCGGGCGTGGTAGCAAGAGCTTCTTTGCTATCGTCAATCATGGCTTGGACTTTCTCGGGTGCAATACGTTGTAACAGGTGCTCGAATTTGGAAACGGCAGTTCCAACCAGGGGTATTTGGCTGTCGTTCCAATGACAAATCTCGAAATGCAAAAGTTCTCCGCATTGCTGAGCAAGTCGAGGCAATACGGGAGCAAGATAAACGCACAGTTGTCGGAAGAGGTTCAAAACAATCGTGCAGACCTCTTGCAAACGAACTTGTTGGGTTGGGTCTTTTTTCAGTGTCCATGGAGCTGAATTCTCGACGAACGCATTGGCTTGGTCTGCCAGTTCCATAATCAAACGCATTGCTCGAGAGTAGTCGAGCTGCTCGTATGCTTGAGCGATTCGCTCTCCCATGGCAGCTCCAGCAGCGAACAATCCGCCGTCGTGTGGGTACTCCACCGAGAGCCCCAATGGTTCGGCAAATCTTGCCGTTCGACTAGCCAGATTGATTACCTTGCCTACCAAATCGGAATCGATCTTGTTGATGAACTCGGTCAGATTCATGTCGATATCGTCAAGCTTAGGTCCGAGTTTCGAGGCATAATAGTAGCGAAGATAAGCGGGGTCGAGATGCTTAAGATAAGTGCTCGCTTGAAATTGAGTGCCACCTCTCTTCGACATCTTTTCACCGTTCACGGTTAAGAACCCATGAATGTGCACAAATTGAGGGAGTGAATAGCCAGCGGCTTTGAGTACACCAGGCCAAAACAAAGTGTGAAAGTAAGTGATGTCCTTGCCGATAAAGTGATGAATCTCAGCGTTGTCACTGCGCCACCAGTCGGCAAGTGCTTCGTTGTTCAGCTTGCACCATTGCCAGGTCGAAGCGATGTATCCAATCGGTGCATCGAACCAAACGTACCAGTAGTTATCTGGGCTATCAGGTATTTCGAATCCGAAATAGGGAGCCGGACGCGAAACGTCCCAATCGCGAAGTGGGTTACCAAGAAAATGCCCCTTGAGGTAGTTGGCGACTTCGGATTGCAGGTGTTCGCCGGATTGCGTCCATTCCTCTAGAAACGCGTGTTGCTTTTCCAATTGAACAAACAAATGGCTTGCAGATTTCGTGACCGGCGTTGCTCCGCTGAGCGTACTGACCGGATCGATCAGATCCGTCGGAGCGTAAGTTGCGGAGCATTTGCTGCAGTTGTCTCCGTATTGATCTTCGGCTTTGCAGTTTGGGCAAGTCCCTTTTACAAAGCGATCGGCAAGAAAGGTTCCAGCAACTGGATCAAAGAGTTGTTCGACGTCCCGCTCCGCGATCAAGTCAGCAGCGCGTAACGATTGCCAAAACTCTTTGCAAAGGTCGAAGTTTTCGGAGGAATTGGTACTGCCGTAATGATCGAAAGCGATGCCAAAACCGGCGAAGTCACGTTCGTGGGCCGCTTGCATATCCGCGATCAACTCGGACTCGGCCCTACCCTCTTGCCGAGCACGAATCATGATCGCAGTACCATGCGTATCGTCGGCACAAACAAAAAGGCATTTGTTGCCACGCATCTTTTGGAAGCGGACCCAAATGTCGGTCTGAATGTATTCGACTAAATGCCCTAAATGGATATGGCCATTTGCATAGGGAAGCGCGGCGGTCACCAAAAGTTTTCTATCAGTCATTTCAATATTGTGTAAGCGTTCAAAACCAATGTAGGTCCGGCGTTCATGTAGGTCCGGCGTTCATGTAGGTCCGGCGTTCATGTAGGTCCGGCTGTCCTCAGCCGGACATCTATTTCGACCAATCTAAAATGACTTTTCCAGATTGCCCTTTTTGCATCGCCTCGAATCCTTTTTCGAAATCAGAGTAGTGAAATCGGTGGGTGATGACCTGGGAAATATCCAGACCGCATTCTAGCAATACCGACATCTTGTACCAAGTCTCGTACATCTCACGGCCATAGATTCCGCGAATAGTCAACATGTTAAAAACGACCAAATTCCAATCGATGGCGATCGGTTCTGATGGGATTCCTAGCATGGCAATTTTGCCACCATGGCACATGTTTTCGAGCATGGTTCGCAATGCGGACGGTGCTCCAGACATTTCCAAACCAACATCAAACCCCTCGCGCATTCCAAGTTCTTCTTGGACTTCCGGAATGGTTCGATGCCGTGCGTCGACAGCCAAGGTTGCTCCCATCCGTTTAGCAAGATCGAGGCGGAATGGGTTTACATCCGAAACAACAACGTGTCGAGCTCCAGCATGTCTCACAATGGCAGTTGCCATCAAGCCGATTGGGCCAGCA
>JAYVBW010000650.1:0-4499 GCA_043750255.1 Pirellula sp. | reverse complement strand
GGGAATGCGTCGGTCTTGTGAACCGGGGATGCGGTACCCTTTGAGTCGGCCGGAGTCGAACCATTTGCTGACGGTTCTCGGGGCCACCTTGCAGATCTTCGCGACCTGGCCTGTGGTGAACACCTTCATATTTTTGGTCTCCGTTACCTTCCAATAGTGAGTGAGTCCGGGATGGATACGATGCGTACCTACCCCATGACGGTATTTGCCCTTGTTGAACCTAGCTGTGACCGACCTGCCATCACTCCGAAGAGTTATTGCAATCGATCCACACCTAAGTGACAACTGGGTCTGGGCATTAACATCATTAGTACGACTCGTTCGCAGTGCGAAACGCAAAGCTCCTTCTCTGCTTATTTCGCGGCGAACCCTTCTGCTTTGAACCGACTCGAACCCTTAGCCTGAGCATTTGACGAGCAACCGCACCCCTACGACGGAACGCATTTGCCCAACCCAAACATTCGAATTCGGCTAACCAGCCGAGAAGACTGGGTACAGAGAATCTGCCTGCACTACCGTTACGAACATGCTGACGCATGCGCAGACCGGCAGCTGCATCCAAGCAATTACTTCTTGGATTGCAAGCACTTTCCCCCCTAATCAACCTCGGTTGGCTTTTCAAAAAACTGGACTTGACTCTTTCGAGTTGTCCAGCGCAGATAAAGCCGTCCTGCTCCTAGTTTCGTTTCAAATGGGTGGATTACTTTAGGAAGAATCTTCGGTTCGATGCGTATGAGCGATTTCATGGTCAATGGTCCATCATTAGGCAATTTATTTGGCCAAATGTCACATTCCACTGGGATTCGATCAAGCGAAATTCTGAAAAACGGCTATCGGATCGACTTCATGGCTTCCTTTGTTGCCGCTTGGATAGCCTTTATGCAATTAGGATTGTCAGCCTGACCGGTAACTTCGTACAGAAATCGGCTTGGGAAGGTCGGACGTGCTTTTCCCCACTTGAATCGCGACATAGGCAGGCAGAGTGATAGCTCATCTTGTGCCCGCGTTACCCCGACGTAACACAAACGACGTTCTTCGTCGACGCCGTCAGCCCCATCGATCAGGGAACGGCGGTGCGGGAGAACTCCCTCCTCCATCCCAACCATGTAGACGAAAGGAAATTCAAGTCCCTTGGCACTGTGATACGTCATCAGTGAGACGGCGTTTCGTTGCAATTCCTTTTCTTTCGGGGAACCGAATTCGCGACCTTCCAATGTTACTTTCGAGAGAAAGTCGCCCAAATCGGGTTTGTTTGAATCGCTCTCATACTCGGCAATCGCGTTGATCACTTCCTCGAGCGATCCGATCCGCGCGGTCGCTTCCTCGGCGTTGGGGTACAAGCGATTGATCTCACGTCGATAGTGGATTGATTCGATAAATTCTCTAGCTGCTTGGGTTATGTGGCCTGCTCCCTCTAGCATCTCTGCTTCTTCGGCTTCCTCTACGTTTGGATTTGCCGCTTGATCGGATACGTCCCGCTGAAATTCCACTGGCGCTGAATCATTGGTAGCATTACCCGACGACCCGGTTGGTGCTCCTTTGAATTTCTTTGAAAATTCACTGTAAAGAAACTGAAGGCTGCCGATCCCCTGCTGGGCTGCGGCTGGCAGGGTCTTGACGAATGCATCATTTTGCATGATTTTCCAAACGCTGGTGCCCGTCGATACGGCTTGCTTGAGCAACTTGTCGACGCTTGATGCTCCCAAACCGCGTGGAGGTACGTTGATCACGCGCAGCAGCGAGAGCTCATCGTTTGGCGTGTCGATCCATTTGAAGTAGGCAAGTATATCGCGAACCTCTTTGCGATCGAAGAACGATTGGCTACCCGTGATAACGTAGGGAACTTTGCAACGTCTCAGCTCCATCTCAAAGGGACGCGGTTGTTCGTTCGTTCGAAAGAGAATGGCGAAGTCTTTGGGTTGTGTGGTGAGATCTTTTTTGAGTCTCGAGTCGATTTCTTCGACGATCCCTTTGGCTTCTTCGGCTTCATCGGGGAACTGCAGGATGCGAGGCTGGGCACCGTTGGGGCGAGCCGCTCGCAGGATTTTGTCGTGCCGATTGGCATTGAAGACGATGAGCCGATTGGCCATCTGCAAAATGGAGTCCGTAGATCGGTAGTTGTCCTCGAGACGAACAACTTTTGCCTCCGACCAGTCATTTTTGAAATTGAGAATGTGGCGTACTTCTGCGCCTCGCCAGCCGTAGATGGATTGATCGTCGTCCCCTACGACGCAAAGGTTACGATGGTCGATCGCGAGTGCTTGAATGATGCGATACTGGGTTCCGTTGGTGTCTTGGTATTCGTCTACGAGGACGTGATCGTATCGGGACGCTTCTTCGCGTCGGACTTTATCGTTTTCGACTAGTATCTGTTCCGTGCAGACGAGCAGATCGTCGAAGTCGAACGCAGCGTGAAGTTTTAGCGATCGCTGATAACGTTTGAAGGCGCTAGCAGCGAGGTGTTCTTTATCGGAAGTTGCTGCCGCGTCCGCTTGTTCTGGCCGGATCCCTTGGTTCTTCCAGCGGCTGACGATGCTGAGGAAGTCGTTCGGTTTGAGCATGTCGTCGTGGACGCGAATTTCGCGGAGCACAGTCCGGGCAACGCTCTCGGCATCTCCGCGATCGTAAATCGTAAATTTGTTAGGGTATCCCAGCTCCTTTGCATGGCGTTTCAGGATTTGAACGCAATGGGAATGGAAGGTGCCCACGGCTGGCCGCAGTGGGGCAGGCTGGCCGCGTCGAATTTTTTTAGGAAGTTTGAGCCGGTGCCCGATTCGCTCCTGCATCTCCATGGAGGCTTTATTGGTAAACGTTACAGCCAGTATGCGGTCGGGCCGAATTCCGTTCCGGATCAAATTGGCAACTCGGAAAGTAACCACGCGGGTTTTTCCCGTACCCGCACCAGCCAATACGAGGAGCGGGCCGGAGAGAGTGTCGACTGCGTCTTGCTGCGGTGGGTTTAGCTCTGCCATGCGAGCCAATGTAATGAAGCCATTTGGCAGGAAAAGGCGAAACACCGTTTTTGGCATTTTGGCCGGGGCATTTCCTATTGGGCAAAGGTCTGGCCCTCGGTGAGGTTGCTCCGCTCCTAGCGCCTGCGGCTCACTCCAAATATTACGGCTGGATAACGCACTAGAATGCGGAAAAAGGCCAGGCGGAAGCGTCGCCTCCCCGGATGTTCACGTTTTGCATGAAATTGCATGAAATCTCCAACCTTAAAAATTAGAGCATTGGACTCGACGATGGGTAGTCCGGCTGCTATCCTCTACCCTCCGTAAACTGGGCTTGTTCCGGTATTTTCGTTTTTGCAACTGTTTGATTCTGAATCCATTATGTACGCGATTATTTGTGACGGTGGTCGTCAATTCAAAGTTCAAGAGGGGCAATTGCTCGATATTGACTACCGAGACACTGCTGTAACCGGCGACAAAG
This sequence comes from Pirellula sp., assembly GCA_043750255.1. Taxonomy (GTDB): domain Bacteria; phylum Planctomycetota; class Planctomycetia; order Pirellulales; family Pirellulaceae; genus JBKCUI01. Next base: position 1,067 of record JAYVBW010000650.1, on the reverse strand, counting down.
TCGATTTCGATCGAGTGCTCGCAATTGGCGGAGACGCTGGCCTCAAACTGGGGCAGCCTACCCTTTCGGGCGCCACAGTCAGTGCGTCGGTTGTCGGTTTGGAGCAAGGCGAAAAGATTTACATCCAAAAGTTTCGCCGCCGTAAGAATTACGAAGTGCGAACTGGGCACCGCCAAAAGTACACCCGTATCAAAATCGAGTCGATCAAAGGCTAATTGCGAGTCGGAATTCGAGCGATGTGGTTGGTGTTCCATGGCCATAAAGCACCTTATTCTTACCGGTTATCGCGGGTGCGGCAAATCGGCTGTAGGAAAACTTTTGTCTGTGTCGCTGTCTCGCAAACTCATCGACATTGACTTGGCAATTGAGTCAAGTACCGACAAGTCCATTGCGGAGATCTTTTCCGAAGTCGGCCAAGAAGGCTTTCGCGATCTAGAATCCACTCAAATCGCCAGCTTGGTTTTGTTAAAGGAATCGGCAATCATCTCACTTGGAGGTGGAGCTATTTTGCGATCTGAAAATCGGAAGTGCATTCGCAACCTAGGGAAGACTGTTTGGTTGCAAGCTACGCCTGAGACAATCCTCGATCGAATCTCGAATGACAGGACAACTCAATCGCGTCGTCCCAAACTAAGTAAACTTGGAGACATGGAAGAAATCCGCTCCATACTAGATATGCGAATCCCGTGGTATAACGAAGTTGCTGATCTTGCAGTTTCTACCGACGGAGTTTCGATGGAACGCGTTGCAGAAATAGTTGCGGATTGGTTTCACCATATCACTTAAACTGCACCGGAAAAATGCATGGGCCCTTTTGAGATTGGACTGTTACTATTTGGGCTGATCCTTGGTCCTTTCATTAACTTCGCGATCTATTCCTTTGCTTACTTTCCTCGCGCTATTAGCCCGTGGCAGTCACAAGGAGCAGAAATTTCTAAGAGGAAACGGGTTGCTAAGCTCCCAGTTGCTGGATGGCTTTTCCGACGAGAAGAGGGCGTTCACTTTGGTCGATTATTTTGGCTTAGGCCTTTTTTGATCGAGTTGGCGACACCGATTGCGATTGTATT
>JAYVBW010000649.1:0-2034 GCA_043750255.1 Pirellula sp. | reverse complement strand
CGTAGTGATTGCTGTCGAAAAGGAACAAGCACTCGTAAATTCCGGTAACCAACGTATGAACTCCTGAAAACTGATCCAAATACTGGTGAATGAACCTGGTTGTTACTGATTAATATTATCTGCTTTTTGGCGGCGGCGATTCGCGATTAAAATCGTTCATCGCCACGTCGATGCCATCACTAAGCCAACAGGCAACTGCACTAACCGCTTTCGAAAGCCCGTCGTCCACAATTGCACGTTCGGAGGTCGAAAATTTACTCAAGACATAATCGGTTGTTTCCCAATGCTCAGGTGTCGGATCGATTCCGATCCTCAGCCGAGGAACATCCTGCGTCCCGAGGGATTGAATTATGTCGTCGAGGCCTTTCTGACCGCCACTTGACCCTGACTTGCGAATCCTGAGTTTACCAAGTGGCAAACTCAAGTCATCGCAAATCACTAAAATATTCTGTATTTCAATTTTGTAAAATCGAGCGAACTGTGCCACGCAACGTCCACTGCAATTCATAAATGTTAGCGGCCAAACGAGGCAAACATCCCGTTGCCCAAGTCGACCTTTTGTAAACTGCCCCTCGAACTTTGCCTGCAAACTGGGCGAACCCATTTTTGTAAGCAATCCGTTCAAGCATTCGAATCCAATATTATGCCGAGTTCGTTCGTATTTCGCACCTGGATTCCCGAGGCCAACTACCATCGCCATGCCGACATCGGCGACAGAGCATACAGGGAGACTAGAGCCGCTCATTACGAGGCAGCTTCAGCCGCTTTTTCCTTGCGAATTAGTTCCGGTTCAGCCGAGTTGTCTGTCCCATCCCCGGCGGCTTCGCCAGCCGCCGCCGCTACTTGTACGATCACGACAGCGCCCGGTGTTACCGCGACGGCCCCCTCAGGCAGCGTCAGTTCGCTGACGTGAATGGACTGACCTAGACGCAAGGAACCAATTTCACAAAGCAAATACTCAGGGATTTTCATCGCCGAGCAGCGAATCAAAATTTCGTGAGTCACGAAACGCAATTGTCCGCCTGCAATGGTCTCTCCGTGCAAACGAATCGGAAGCAATACTTCAACGTCTTCTGTTTGAGAAACACGAGCAAAGTCGACGTGGATGATGCGGTCACCCATGTTGCTCCACTGAACAGAACGAAGAAGTGCCGTATCGGCAACTTCACCTGTCAAAGTAACCAATTTGGTTCCGTGTTTGATCAAGCTATTGACAGTGTCCAAGGAAACGGTCAGGCATACATTCTCCTGCCCGTGTCCGTAGAGAATTGCGGGTATTAGACCTTTTTTGCGAATTTTAATCATGGCTCTTGAGCCGAGTACGTCTCGCTTGGCCACTTCAATCGATTCAATCATTACTGCTGCGTTCCGCTGCTTCAATTATTCGGTTTGTCGACGAGCCGAGACTCCGGCCCTTCAAAATCATAGGGAAGCCCAGGAGTATGACGAATTTGCCTTGAGTTGCAAGTGCAAATGTACTTGCCGTTTCGCAGGCGTCGCCTATGCTTTGTCGATGGCAAAAAAAACATCTCAATTTGACTACATCGAACCCATCGGCGCCCGCATTTTGGTTCTAAAGGATGAGCCAAAGAGAGAGACCAAGGGTGGGATTGCACTTCCTGACGCGTCGGAAATCCCAACTATTACAGGGAGAATCGTTACCATCAGCCGCCAAGTGGAGCATGATGAGAACGTCCCTTTGCGTCAATACGACAAGATCCTGTTCCATCCGAAAAACGCCATCCCGGTCGACTTCGAACCAGACAATCAACTTTATGTCGTTCCCGTTGAGGATGTCGTGGCTGTTTTTCGCCGCAAACCACTTGAAAACGGCAAAGACCCTGACTGAGAGACTTCGGCGCCCTATGAATTCTCAAGAGCAACTACCTGCCGCGTCGACCAATCTCGTGAACCCGCCGTCGCTAGCAAATGGCACTCACTTTACTGAGCCGCAGGCGCTAGCCGCGTTCGAAAAACCATTGTTTCCATTAACGCGGCTAGCGCCTGCGGCTCAAATTTGGAACAAAGTGAGTG
>JAYVBW010000648.1:0-4593 GCA_043750255.1 Pirellula sp. | reverse complement strand
GATACTTTGAAAGAAGTCGGCGTCGACGATAAGACGCTCGTGATTTTCACCACGGACAATGGCCCTTGGCTATCGTATGGCGACCATGCAGGATCTGCGGCACCACTCCGTGAAGGAAAAGGGACTGCATGGGAAGGTGGAATTCGCGTTCCTACACTCATGCGATGGCCTACCAAAATACCGCCGGGTACAACGTGCGATGAATTAGCCTGCACCGTTGATATCTTGCCGACGGTGGCTGCCATGATTGGGGCTCAGCTTCCGCAGCACAGGATCGATGGCCATGACATCATGCCTTTAATGATTGGAACCGCGGGTGCCATTTCGCCGCATAACACGATGCCTTGCTACTATGCAAACAACGAACTTCAAGCCATTCGCGATCCGCAGTGGAAGCTGATCCTGCCGCATCAATATCGAACTCTGGCGGGGAAACCGGGTGGCACTGACGGTATCCCGGCCAAGTACGAGTCGGTCAAAGTAGGTTGTGAGCTATACGACATGAAGAATGACCGAAGCGAAACCAAAAACGTCGCTCAGGATCATCCTGAAGTGGTTGTTCGGCTGCAGGCAGCAGCCGAAGTTTGGCGAAGCGATCTCGGAGATAAGCTAACAAACCGCAAAGGAAGCGGCGTACGGCCACACGCTGAGATGACCGCAAGTGATTTGCGATTGAAGTGAGACCATTCCATACAATATGCGTGGGTTAGCCGATCAGCTAAAACCGCTTCCAACCGGGTAACTTGTTTAACCCGCGCAGCGGTTGGCTCGCCTGATCCATTTGCATTTTTTCAAACACCTTCCAACTGAATAGAATAGAATTACAACTACGTACTCTGGAGGAGCTGATTTCCTAGACCCTGAGAGGGAAACAAATGAGCGTTTTGGCCAAAGTCACCGGTAGCGAATTTGACTCGATGGTCCTGCGGGGAGCCTTCGACGGGTTCGGCCCCAGAAAAATCGAACTTATCCGAGGGGAGTTACGATTTATGAATCCCGCTGGTCCTATCCACGACGACTACATCGATTTTCTGATCCGATGGTCAACAGAACAAACCGCAGCATCCGAAGTCACGGTTCGCGTCCAATGCGGTTTTGTCTGCGATGACAATCGACCGGAACCTGACGTGTTATGGTTGAAACCGCGACGTTACGGACGAATACGTCCAACGGCAGAAGATGTCCTGCTTCTGATTGAAGTCTCCGATAGCAGTATTGCCGCTGACCTTCAGGAAAAGGCGGACTTGTACGCTGAGAGTGGCATCGTTGAATACTGGGTCATAGACGTTCCCGCGTCGCGAATCCATGTGATGACTGGAAGCGATGGAAGGCATTACCGCAACATTGAGATTGTCGTGCCACCGCAGCAACTTGCACCCAAATGCCGTCCCTTTTCAAAACTAATCACCGCTGAATTGTTTGAGGTTGCTGATAAATAGGGGGACATAGCACGTGGTCGTCCCGATGTGGTTGTTCGGCTACAGGCAGCAGCCGAAGTTTGGCAAAGCGATCTGGGAGATAAACTATCAAACCGCAAAGGAAGCTGAGTAAGGACACACGTTCAGATGACCGCAATTGAGTTGCGACTGACAGTGAGACAGCTTAAGTACAACGCCCGCGGAATGGACGATGGTGGTTTAATGACAAGTTGACTGCGGAAGAAGTGGAAAAATTGATCCGCAGCGAGCTATATGATCTAATTGTGGAAAACGCACAAGTCAAGGCAAAATGATTAGCCAATCAACCCTTTGAGTTTTTGCAGCCATTTCGGGATGGCAATCATCGGGTCTTCGGACGCTTCGTATTCCAACGCAACCCAGCCGCTATAGCCAGCCTTGCGCAAAATATTCAAGACGCGCGCTAAGTCCGTTTCTTGACGCTGGCCGTTTGGGGAAATCTCGACTTTGATTTGTGCGTTGACTGCATACGGTGCAATCATTTCCAACTCGGCATAGGGGTCAGCTGACGTACTAAAGTTGCCTGAGTCAAAATTGATACCAAAGCTCTTCGATTGGATCTTGTTGACGATTTCCAGGATGCCCTCCGCTTTGGCGGTAACGCCACCGTGGTTCTCCAAGCCTAAATAAACTCCTTTGCTGTACGCATACTTGGCCAACGTTTCGCAGGCTTCCACACACCGCTTGACCGTTGCGTCCCAGGTGTCCCCCTTGGGCTGGGTGCCAGCGAAAATTCGAATCACCGGTGCACCGAGCACGGCATAGTGATCGATCCAACGTTTTGCCTGTTCAATATCCTCTTGGACTTTGGCAGCGTCGCTTTGGCAGAAGTCGTTGCGGATTGCGCCACCCGAAATTGTAATGCCCCGTCTGTGGCAGTGTTGTTTTAACTCAACGAGGTATTCGTTCGTAACTTCTTTCGGAAAGTAATAGCTGGTAAGCTCCGCTCCCGGAATACCTTGCTCTCGGCAGAAGTCCACGAACTGGAAGAGATCCATGCCGTCGGTTTTTTTGGTTAGCCGGTCTCGCAATGAGTATGCGGCCAGACTCAATCGAAGCTGGCCTGGCACCGGTCGTTCAAATCGATCGACCGCGAATGAAGATGGATGGCAAAATCCGGCAGCGCATGCTCCGCCAACCAATCCAAAAAATGAACGTCGTTGGAGCGAATGGGTAGGAACATAAAGTCTGTCACTCGAATTGTGTGCGCGGAGTTTCGAAGAAGGGGTCATTTGAGAAGCCTCGGTGTTGAAACGGTAGCGAAACGGCGATAAAACTGGCAACGAGTTGCGTACTGAAAAACTTGTTATACTCGATCACACGCAACCGTATCGTAGTGGATGATATCACTACTACCTTCCTACCCAATTTTTCTCAAATGAATTCGCTGGCCGTTGAACTCCTTGGAGTTTCCAAAAAGTTCGGTAGCCATCAAGCGGTTTTTCCCATGGATTTGTCGGTTCCGACGGGCTCGATCTATGGCTTCATTGGCCCAAATGGCTCTGGCAAAACCACTACCATGCGAATGATTTTGCGCATTTACAAACCCGATACGGGTTCTGTGTCGGTATTGGGAAATGACCATGGCGAGTGCGCCGATGATCGTGTCGGCTACCTTCCGGAAGAACGGGGACTTTATCGCAGGATGACTGTCAAACGTGTCTTGCGGTACTTTGCCAGAATCAAAGGAATGCGACGGCCCGACGCGAGCATTGAACGCTGGCTCAAGGAACTGGGTGCGAACGATTGGCACAAGAAACGGATCGATCAGTTGTCCAAAGGGATGGCCCAAAAGATCCAGTTTATCAGCGCCGTCGTCGCGAATCCCCAATTAGTGATTCTCGACGAACCTTTTACTGGCCTTGATCCGGTCAACATGGAAGTACTGCGCGACGCCGTATTGCGTTTGCGTGATGCGGGAACGACGGTGATCTTTAGTACACATGACATGGGGATGGCAGAGCAATTGTGCGACCGGGTTTGCATGATCTTTCAAGGCAAAAAAGTTGTCGATAATTCCATGGAGCATATTGCCGTCCAATATGGCGAGCCGCGGCTACGAGTTCGTCTATCGAATCGAGACCACTTCCCTCTGTCCCTACCGGGTGTGCTCGAACAAATCGACCGCGGACGATACAAGGATCTTGTTTTGTCGAGGGACGCGAATCGTCGCGAAATACTTCAATCGCTCATGTCGGCGGGCGACGTCGAGCATTTTGAGATGGTGAAGCCTTCGTTGCACGACATTTTTGTTTCGATTGCCAAACCATCGGCTATCGAAACCAACGTAGGAGTCGGATAGTTGGCTAAGCTGTTCTTTTACTATTCAACGATGAACGCGGGCAAGTCGACGATACTTCTCCAATCCAGCTATAACTACCGAGAACGCGGCATGCACACCCTCGTATTCTCGCCGCAAATTGACGATCGGTTTGGTGTCGGCAAAGTGAGTTCTCGAATTGGACTGCAATCCGAGTCCATCGCTATTTCGCCATCGGATAATCTGTTTCGATGCGTTCAAAAAGAACATGCCAATAAGATCGTCCATTGTGTGCTCGTAGATGAAGCACAATTTCTGACCAAGCAGCAAGTGCGACAGCTCAGCGACGTCTGCGATGATCTGGATATACCGGTATTGACCTATGGTTTGAGAACAGATTTCCAAGGCAATCTGTTCGAAGGCAGTCACCATTTAATGGCCTGGGCCGACACCCTCAATGAAATTAAAACGATTTGTCATTGCGGACGGAAAGCGACGATGGTTTTGAGGATTGATGCGAACGGAAAACCTGTCCGCGACGGCGAGCAGATTCAAATTGGCGGCAACGAGAGGTATGTCACTGTTTGCCGCAAACATTTTAAGGAAGGGATGGCGGAGCGAAGCGCACAGGATCTTCCATTCGACGATTTATAGCTGAACTCGCAAGAGTTCAGAGGATCTCCGAACCCTGCTGAATTCTTGCGAATTCAGCTACGTCGAGCATCAGCGTGATTCTGAAGTTCTCTAAAGTGAGAGGCCCGGGGCTAGCGCCAACGCCGTGAAGGACTTACATCAACGAAAACATTGAGTTGAGTTATTTTAGGCTTCAAGGTCGCACCCGGCAGGTGCGACCCACCGTGGGTCACTCTTGCCGAG
>JAYVBW010000647.1:0-5149 GCA_043750255.1 Pirellula sp. | reverse complement strand
CCCTCCAAATCGTTCGGCATCAATTTGTTGGCGAGAGCTCGCGATGCAAACTCGCCAATATTCCGCTCAATCTCGGCGAAGCTCATCTTCTCAACATTTCGCAGAACAGGCACCACCAGCCCTTTCCCGCCACCAATTGCTATCCCGATATCGCAGTAGTTGCGATAGACAATGTTGTTGCCGCGAACTTCTGCATTTACCGACGTAAAACGCTTTAAGGCCTCGCAAGCTGCTTTGGCAAAGAAAGACATGAAGCCCAGTTTTACCCCATGCTTTTCGTTAAATGCGTCTTTGTACTTGGTCCGCAATTGCATCACGGGTTGCATGTCGACTTCGTTAAATGTCGTCAGCAAGGCTGCGTTGTGCTGTGCCTGAACCAATCGCAATGCAATGGTTCGGCGGATCATGCTCATCGGCTTGACCTCTTCGCTCCGATTAGGAGTGCCCTGTTGCATCAAGGATTGCGTTGAAACAGATGGCGATGTGGTCGGTGTTGCTGAACTAGACATTGCTGAACTAGACACACTCGCTACTACTTTACCAACTGGGGCCACTGAAGATGCTGCCGCTACGCCTGCTCCCGTTATAATCTTACTGGATGGTATGGCCGTTTGAGAAACAAATCGAGCCACGTCTTCTTTGAGCAATCGACCGCCAGGGCCGGATGGCGAAACTTGGTCAGCCGAAAGTTGGTTGTCAGCAAGCATTCTTTGGGCTGCCGGCATTACGCGTGTCACTTCGGCAGTTTGAGGTGGCGTTGCGATCGAAACAGTCGGTTGTGGGGCAGCTGGCGTTGAAGCAGGATCTGGTGCGGATGTTGGAGGAGATATGGCGGTGTTTGGGGCAGGTTGAAATGACGCGATCACATCGCCAACTGCGGCGAACTCCTCACTCTGCTTTAGGATCTTGACCAAAATTCCATCTTCCGGTGCAGAGATTTGGACCGAAGCTTTCTCTGTTTCGAGATCGACGAGGTCGGTACCCGCAGCGACCCAGTCGCCTTCCTTCTTGAGCCACTGTCCAATCTGAACTTCTGAAATGCTTTCGCCAACGGACGGAACGATAATTTCGGTCATGGGAATTAAAGGATATTGAGGGAAAAGCACTGAACTAATTGACTCTAATATTGCTTTCAAAAGCATATCGCAATAGTGCCTTGGTGTCATCTGCATAGTAATGAGTACAATCGCGGAATCTCAATGTTTGTTTCAAAATAGCACGACTTGTGGGCTAGTGGTTGTACCAAGCCATGATTAATCACTAGCTGGCGCTCTGTGCATGTGACTTCCCGCTAGTTCTCAGCCGATACATCGGGTGATTTATGCCAAACCAGATCGACACAGTACACCTGACCCGATTGGGCAATTCCGACTTATACGTCAGCCGGGTAGGGCTAGGATGCTGGCCAATGTCTGGTATTAGCTCTCTAGGAATCACCGATGAATTGTCAATCGCTACAATTCACACCGCTCTTGATCACGGCGTCAATTTTTTCGATACGGCGTACTCGTACGGTTACAACGGACGTAGCGATCGGGTGCTAGGCCAAGCGTTGCGAACCAACCGAGATCGAGCCGTCATCGCACATAAAGTCGGATCCCACTGGGACGAAAAAAAACAACGCGTTGTCGATGGCAGGCCCGAGACCCTCATCGCTCAGGCTCAGGAATGCCTAACACGTTTGGGCATGGACCATGTCGATGTAATGTATCTGCATACACCCGATCCGTCGGTTCCAATCGAAGAGTCAGCCAACGCAATAGCGGAGATATGCAAACGAGGTTGGGCTCGGTACGCGGCAGTCTCCAACGTGAATCTTGAACAAGCGACGCGATTCGCCGCCGTTTGTCCTGTCGTTGCCATTCAGCCCTATTTCAACATGTTTCAGCAGGAGGCCGTCCGCGAGCTGCTTCCTTTCGGTTTGCCGAACAATATCTCTCTGGTATGCTATTGGGTGTTGATGAAGGGATTGCTATCTGGTCGGTTACAACGAGACCACGTTTTTGATCCTGCAGACCGCAGACTAGCCTACCCGATCTATCAAGGCGAAGCCTGGCAAAACGCTCAGAACGTCCTTGACAAACTTAGGCACCTCGCAAATGAACTCGACTACACAGTCGCACAATTGGTAGTCGCTTGGTCGCTCACTCAACCGGGAATGAGTGTCGCGTTGTTGGGTGCCAAACGCCCCGAGCAAATCACCGAGTCCGTTCAAGCGATGCATATCAAGCTTGACGCAGATGTCATCGAACAAATCAACGCATTTACATAGAATAACCTCGAAATCCATTTTGAGACTCCCAGACGCTCGAAGAAGATTGAGGCTGGGATTGCAGGAGCACCATTGGACGATCCGCATGGATGATTGGTGACAGATCAAAAATCTAACGTTGCGATGCTCAACGAAAAAGTGAATTTATCGTGAAAACATTTGTGGATTGGATGCCAATGGAAGTTTCCCGGCTTGAAAATCGCTTTGAACTACCGAGTATTGGAGAGCAAAATGAACTGATCCGGATTCTCGCGAGCAAGAAAGCTGCCCACCACAAATCAGAGTTCGGACAATTCTTGACGCCACTACCGACAGCGAGGTTGATGGCATCGATGGTCCAATGCAACAAGCCTAGGATTCGAATTCTTGATGCCGGAGCGGGAGTCGGTTCATTGTTTGTGGCTGTAGTGGAGTACCTTACTAGTCAACAACGACAACCCAAACAGATTGATATCGTAGCATATGAGGTTGACTCATCGTTGGAGCGTTACCTGCACGAAGCGGTATCATCCTGCCAAACACTCTGTGATCACTTGGGAATTGGGTTTTCCGCCGAGGTTCACATGACCGACTTCGTCAATGCTGTCGCGGATGCAGCACAAGACGTCCTTTTTGGTGAAGCGATAGAACTTTTCGATATTGCCATTCTGAATCCTCCGTACCATAAGATTCAAAGCGAGTCGAAGGCTAGACGAGCTTTCCAGCGGCTAGGAATTGAAACCAGTAACATTTATACAGGCTTTCTTGGAGTTGCCGCTAGCCTACTTCATCCCGGAGGCGAGTTGATCGCGATTACACCCCGCAGCTTTTGCAACGGGACCTACTTTCGCGGTTTTCGCAAATGGTTTCTTGAACACATGTCGCTTTCAAGAATACACACGTTTCACTCGCGAAAAGATGCCTTTAAGGAAGATGCGGTACTACAAGAAACAATCATTTTCCGCGCCGTGCGTGAGAGACATAACGCTGCGGTTTCAATCACAACAAACTCTGGACCACATGATCCGGATATTCTTGTGCAGCAAGTTGCATATGAGAGTGTCGTTCATCCAAAGGATTCGCAATTTTTTATTCGGATCCAAAGCGATGACCTTGCGCGGCGCGTGGCCGATCAATTTGCTGCGTTAAAATCGACGCTGATCGAACTAGGGCTTCAAGTATCTACGGGACGAGTGGTTGATTTTCGAGCTAAAGAATTCCTAATGAAGGAGCCAGTGGATGGTAGTGTACCACTGATCTACCCCGCGCATTTCAAACAGCATGGTATTGAATGGCCCAAGAAAGCATTTAAAAAATTCAATGCCATTCGTGATAGGAGCGAAGTCAGTAACCAGTTAATCCCGGATGGTAACTACGTGCTGGTCAAAAGGTTTTCCGCAAAGGAGGAAAAGCGTCGTATAGTTGCCTCCCTTCTCGAACGTGGAAGCCTTGGATACGAAAGAATCGGTATCGAGAACCACGTCAATTACTTCCATTTTAACCATCAGGGCATTCCCATTGACCTTGCAAGAGGGCTAACAGCCTTTCTCAATTCTAGCATTGCCGATCTATATTTTAGGCAATTTAGTGGCCATACCCAAGTGAACGCGACCGATCTACGAAACTTTCGCTACCCGTCTATTGAGCAACTTCAGCGTATTGGGCAAAGGGTAGCGAGCACTGACTACAATCAAGACGTCATCGATCAAATCATCAGCGAGGAGGCACTTACTGTGAGTCAGGATAAAGACCCTATTCGAGCATCAAGACACATTGAGGAGGGACTTGAGATTCTACGCGCTCTCGGACTTCCTCGTGCTCAGATTAACGAGCGTTCTTCGCTGACGCTTCTATCGCTGGTCAATCTTAAACCGAATCAGGGCTGGAATGAGTGTAGCGCACCACTCATGGGAATTACACCGATGATGGAATTCTTCGCGGATTTTTACGGTAAAAAATATGCGCCGAACTCGCGAGAGACGGTTCGTCGTCAAACGATTCACCAATTTCTTGATGGGGCATTAGTTGTCGCCAATCCGGACAAACAGGACCGTCCCGTTAATAGCCCTAAAGCGGTATACCAAATTGAATCGGGCTGCTTGAAATTGCTTCAATCCTTTGGAACCAGGGAATGGACTAAAGAACTGAACACATTTTTATCGTCAATACAGACCCTTAAGCACAAGTACGCCCAAGAACGTGAGATGACCAAGCTCCCCATCGTTGTTTCGGAGAACAAAGAGATATATCTTTCTCCAGGTGGACAGAATATCCTCGTGCAACAGATACTAAAAGAGTTTGCGCCTCGCTTTACCCCGGGAGGTAAAGTTATCTACGTCGGCGATACCGAAACCAAGTATGCCTATTTTGAAAGCGAAGCGCTTTCCAAACTTGGAGTCGATTTGGAGAAGCATGGAAAAATGCCTGATGTGATAATCCATCACACGTCCAAAAATTGGCTGCTTTTGATAGAAGCGGTGACTTCGCATGGTCCCGTTGACGCCAAGCGAAAAAACGAACTCAAGAAAATGTTCAGCAAGTCATCTGCTGGACTCGTTTTCGTGACCACCTTCTTAACGAGAAAAGCAATGATCGAATACCTCCATGAAATTTCTTGGGAGACCGAGGTTTGGGTCGCAGACTCGCCCACCCATTTGATCCATTTCAATGGCGAGCGTTTTCTGGGACCGTATTAACCAAATTGGAGACGGAGTTAACATGCAACGACGTTCATAGCCACGCACGACACGATTTACAAATCGTACGAGGTAAACTGGGCTGCAAGTCGCATCGCATTTCAGGTTAAAGCAATGCTCGAAAATGCGGAAATGAGCATTGCTGAGGCACGTCGAATTAGTTCTATCGTTGGTTTTGATCGGAGCGATAGAATGACTAGGG
>JAYVBW010000646.1:0-5429 GCA_043750255.1 Pirellula sp. | reverse complement strand
GCGGAGCAGGATTCCCTAGCTTTCCTGTTCGATATTTCACGTAGAAGATGCTTGAAGGAATCACTTAACCGAACTTTATGGCCAAAAAAGAAGAAGCATTCGAAGTCGAAGGAACGGTCACGCAAGCACTAGCGAACACACGGTTTCGTGTTCAGTTGGAAACGGGCTCAGAGGTATTGGCTCACGTCGCAGGCAAGATGCGCAAGAACTTCATTCGTATTGTGCCCGGAGACAAAGTGCGTGTTGAGCTGTCACCGTATGATCTGACAAAAGGTCGCATTGTTTTTCGAGAGCGATAAGCTTCGGTTTTCAGGGATCGCTGGAGAATTACCTATTTAGTACTTTTCCATTTTGACGCTGTACCTCAAAAACCCCTATCTACGTTGTCGAACGAATCGTCTATAGTTAACCGGGTATTCGTCGGCAATCTGCTAATTTCTGCCAAGGATTGGCGGGCCGCCGCGAATTGTTCTAGCCCGGATTATTCATTAGCCGCAGGGCGCCAGCCCACGGTTGACATTGCGACCATAACCGTGGGCTAGCGCCCTTCGCCTGATCAATAAATACCCTGTGAATAATCCGGGCTAGCCCCAAAGTTCAGTCAATTCCGAGTTTATCAGTTCCGAGTCCATGGAGTTTTGTTCATGAAATTTAGATGGTTATCTGCAGCGGTATGTACTGCCACCCTCGGGTTGGCGACTTTGAATTCACCAGACCAATGCTATGCACAGGGTTCCAAGCCAAAAGCAGCTCCAGCGGCCGTTGTAGACGAAACCGATGATGGTGCCGTCGTAGTCGTTGCGATTAGCGCGATTGATTCCCTTATTCCCAACGTTCAGCACATTGCACGTATGGTCGGTGCCGGGGCAGCCTCCGGCGGTATCTCGACTATTTTGAATCAATATGCTGGTGGACTTGATCGGACTCGCCCGTTCGGTGTTTTTTTGAACCTCGATGAAAACGGACAACCTGCACCGATAGGCTGCTTGCCGATCGAGGATTTAAAACAATTCTTCGACCAGCTAAGCATTTTCGGTGAGGCAAACGAGCTGGGGGACGATCTGTACGAATTTAATTTCGGCAATCCCATCTACGCAAAAAAGGTCGGCAAATGGCTTTACGTCGCACAGTCCGAAGACGCACTCTCGGATCTTCCCGAAACCATGGGGGATGTCCTGCCCAAGATGATTAAAAAGTACGACGTTCTAATTCAAGTCAATCCGCAGAACATACCGGATGATGTGATCGACTTCGTCGTCGGTCAAATGCAAGACGGACTGGCTCGGGGTATGGCCGCACAAAGTGGAAACCTCGACGCCGAAGATGCAGAATCGGCTCGTGTGACCTCCGAACAAATGATTGATCAAATGCAAGAAGGCATCGAAGGAACGGAAAAGCTCGTGATTGGCCTGGCGGTTAACAAGCAAGAGAAACGGACCATTTTGGACTTGGGCTCCCAGTTCATGGCCGATTCCAAGTATGCCAAGCAAATGGAAAAGATGAAGGCGAGCAAGACAACGGTCGCCGGTATTCCTCAGGACGGTTCCATGATGGTTTTGCAATCGTTCCAACTCGTTGCTCCTGAAGAAATCGAGCAACTGAATAAGACTCTCGATGCATCGCTCAAGACAGCGTACAAGACCATCGACGAAGGTGCCAAGAATTCAGCATCGGCAACAAAGGCTAAAGAGCTTATCGAAAAAGCTGTCGATATCTTGATGGAGAGCGCCAAGCTCGGGAAAATGGAATCCGCCATCGACGTTAGTGTCGAAAGCGCATTGAACATCGTTGTTAGTGTTTCGATTGCCGATGGTGCGAAAATCGAAGCCCTCGCAAGTGAAGTCTCGGCTGAATTAGCTAAAGAAAATTCACCAGTCCAGCTCAAGATTAATACAGGCAAGCATGCTGGTTTCAATCTCCACAATCTAGCGATCGCTCTGCCACCCAACGCGGCTGAAGCTGCAAAGAAGGTGTTTGGTAGCTCGGTCACAATGGCGATTGCAACCGGTCCCAAAACCGTCCATATCGCTGTTGGCAAGAACTGTGATGCCAGCGTTAAGAGCGCAATTGACCGAGCCGCATCCAAGCCCACCGCGCCAGCGGAATTGGTCAAGTTGCGATTGGTTTTGTCCCAATTGTTGAATTACGTCCAATCTATTGAGCCAACGCCCATTTCCGAAGCAATGCTCAACGCTGCCTCCGCAGGAAACGATCGCATCCTAATCGATAGCCAGTCGATTGAACGCGGTATTGTCGTTCGCTTGTCATTGGAAGATGGCGTAGTCAAAGCCATTGCGGCTGGTGTAAAGGCTGGTCAATCGGCTGGTGGTTTCTAACCCTGAAGCTCGACGCGCGAACTAGCATTGCATCCGTATCAGTCGAATGAAATTAACACTCAAGATCATTTTGCTGTTTCTGGTTGTTTCCTGCGGATTGGTCGGATTCAGTGGTTTCCTATCGGTACATCGTGAGATTGATTTCTTCGAAGAGGAAATGACGGCGCGTCATGGTCGACTTGTGACGGCAGTAGAACCAATGCTACGCGATGCTTGGGGGGCTGCCGGCCGCGGTGACATGCTGCAATTGGTTGCAGGGATCGAGGGGGACGAACAGCAGGTTCGTATTCGATGGGTGTGGCTCGATGAAACCGTTGACGCCGCGACTCGGCCCGTTGTACCGCTGAAAACCCTCGCTGGTATTCCCGTGGGGCATTTGACTTCCGTTCGCGTTCGCGAAGCCAGTCGTGCAGGGTTGTACTGTTCGTATTATCCGGTCGAATTGGGTGACGGTCGGCTGGGTGCTTTGGAAATGTCCGAATCGCTCGCCCGCCGGGATCAGTACACTCGGGACACGGTCGCTCGCACGATTTTCCTAATGGGAGCGTTAATTGTGGCCGCCAGCCTTTTGGTGGCTGTCGTGGGAGTGCGGCTGATTGGTCAGCCGCTGCAAGCTCTGATGCACAAAACACAACAGGTCGCCAACGGGAATCTTCGTACGCCAGTCATTGTAGGTGGCTCGGATGAGCTCGCTCAATTGGCCACGGCCCTGAACCAGATGTGTGAAAAACTGGACACATCGCAACACGCAGTCCAAAGTGAAACTGCTCAACGCATCGAAGCTATGGAACAATTGCGGCACGGCGATCGCCTCAAGACCGTCGGGCGACTCGCATCCGGCGTCGCACATGAACTCGGCACTCCGCTCAATGTTGTCAGCGGACGTGCCGGTCTGATTGCTGGCGGAAATCTCGGTGGCCAAGACATTATCACGAGTGCCAAGGCGATTCAGACTGAAGCGACGCGAATGACGGTCATTGTTCAGCAGTTGCTCAACTTCGCACGCCGCGCTACGCCAAAACAGTTGCTCTGTGATCTGAATTCTGTGATCGATGTGACGATCAGCCTGATGGAACCTATCATCAAGACCAAGAACGCTCAGGTTTCATTCACAGAAAAACTCCCGCACGGAATCTATGTAAATATCGACGCCGCTCAGATCCAGCAAGTGTTTTCTAACTTATTGATGAATGCAATTCTTTCAAAGGCATCTGGAGTTATCGTTCAACTCGCAGCCCATCGCTACGATGCAGACACATCGGAATCGTCGCGCAGCCAGGGGATGCGATGCGTCCGCATTACAGTCACAGACAATGGCGATGGCATTACGGAGGTCGACCTCCCGCACGTTTTTGAGCCATTCTTCACCACTCGCGACATTGGTCAGGGTACGGGCCTAGGATTGTCCATTGCTCATGGAATTGTGGCGGAACACGGAGGGTGGATGACGGTTCAAAGTGTTCGCGGACAAGGCACCACGTTCGCAGTGGTTTTGCCATTGGAGTCGCAGTTATGATAGGTCATATTCTGGTGATTGATGATGAACGTAGCATGGTGGATCTGCTCCAAACCGATCTCGCCTTGCGGGGATATAAGGTCAGCGGGTTCACATCTGCAATCGCAGCCCTGGAGGCGATGCCAACGACGGATGCTCAGGTCGTGCTCACCGACCTGCACATGCCCGATGTCAATGGTCTGCAACTGTGTGAACGGGTTATCGCGAATCGTCCGGACATCCCGGTTGTTGTCATGACGGCATTCGGCAGCATGGAAACTGCCATAGAAGCTATTCGAGCCGGCGCATGGGATTTTGTGACGAAACCGGTCGAAATGGAATTGTTGGCCGTCGTCATGGATCGAGCTGTTCGACACCACAACTTACAGGAAGAAGTTCGCCGACTGTCAGATAAGCTCCAGCCAGCCGATGGTTTCGAAGCGTTGATTGGAGCGAGTTCTGTGATGCAGAAACTCTTCCATCAGATCCGAAAAATTGCACCCACCAACGCGAACGTATTGATCACTGGAGAGAGCGGGACAGGAAAAGAACTTGTCGCACAAGCCATTCATCGTAACAGCGCACGGAGGGATGGGCCCTTCGTCGCAATCAACTGTGCGGCAATTCCCGAAAACCTGCTAGAGAGCGAATTATTTGGGCATGCCAAAGGTTCTTTTACCGACGCGCGCACGGACCGAAAGGGACTGTTTCAGCAGGCTCAGGGTGGCACTTTGTTGCTCGACGAGATCGGCGACTTTCCATTAACTCTACAGGCAAAACTGCTTCGAGCCATGGAACAGCGGACTGTGCGGCCGGTCGGTAGCGACAAAGAGATTCCGTTCGATGCGCGGATTTTAACTGCTACTAATCGTGATCTTGAAGTTGCCGTAGACGAGGGGCGTTACCGCGAAGACTTCTATTTCAGGATCAACGTTATTCAACTAGAACTTCCACCGTTGAGGTCTCGCGGAACCGACCTACTGTTGATAGCACGCAGCCTGCTGCAGTCGTTTGCTCGCGAGATGAGCAAGAATGTGAATGACTTTCTTCCATCGGTGGCGGAAAGGTTGTTGAATTACGACTGGCCGGGCAACGTACGTGAACTAAGGAATGTGATGGAACGAGCGGTTGCACTGACCGAATTCGAAAAGTTGATTGTCGATGATCTTCCTGAACGCATTCGCAACTACCGACCATCAGCATTCCAAATTGATACGTCGAATCCCGCCGAGTTGCAGACTCTAGAGGCCGTCGAACAGCGTTATATTCGTCGCGTGTTGGAAAGTGTTCAGGGAAATCGGACTGAGGCAGCCCGAATCCTGGGTGTGGATCGCAAGACCTTATACCGTCACCTAAAACAGCCTGACCCATCTAATAAATAACAAGCATCGTGAGAGTTGC
Source organism: Pirellula sp. (assembly GCA_043750255.1). GTDB lineage: Bacteria > Planctomycetota > Planctomycetia > Pirellulales > Pirellulaceae > JBKCUI01. The sequence goes on along the minus strand of JAYVBW010000646.1, from coordinate 197 downwards.
TGGTCGCATTGAGGCAGATTGCCCCATGAGGCAATCCGCCCCGAACTTTTTCCCGTGAGCGGCACGGCACTCGCCGCCGTTTTTGAAACACAGAGGCACAGAGATCGCAGAGAAAGCATTGAATAATGCTGAACATTACTCTGTGCCCTCTACTGTCTCTGTGTTTCCAATAAGCGATTGGGACTGGTACTGGTACT
>JAYVBW010000645.1:0-2018 GCA_043750255.1 Pirellula sp. | reverse complement strand
TGACGCGAACAATGGGCAATCGCCATTCCACTTTCTCGCGATCGAATTCTTTGAACCCAGTTGGCTTTCCCATTTTTGTTTCTTAAGTATTGTGTAAGTTGTAAAGTGTAGTTTGTATGGGAATTGCAGTAGGCATGGACGGAAACATTTAGGAGTGGCAGGGCTCACGCCAACTGCAGTTTCTTTTCTTGTTTCATCTCTAACAAGATGCGCTTGTAATCGGTCGGGATGACTTTGACAAATCGAGCAATAGTGCTTGTCCAGTCGACCAGTAGGTCTTTTGCAACTGAGGACTTCGTTAATTCGGCGTGCTTGGAAACCAATGCATAGAGCTCGGCAGCGTCCTCTTCGTCTTCGACGCATTCCAGTTCGACGGTTCCAAGATTGCAAAGGATACGGAACGATTCCACATCTGCCAAAACATAAGCAATGCCTCCACTCATTCCCGCCGCAAAGTTTCTACCGGTAGGTCCTAAGATGACGACGCAGCCACCCGTCATGTATTCGCAGGCATGATCGCCCACCCCCTCAATGACAGACGAACAGCCGGAATTACGAACCGCAAATCGTTCGGCAGCTTGGCCTCGAACGTACAGTTCACCGGTTGTCCCACCGTACAAGCAAACGTTTCCAACGATAATGTTGTCTTCTGCCCGGAACGTCGACCGCTTGTCCGGATAAACAACGATCCGACCACCGGAAAGCCCCTTGCCGACATAATCGTTTGCATCGCCCTCCAGTTCAAGCGACACGCCATGTGCAAGGAACGCACCGAAACTCTGGCCAGCGGAGCCAGTGAATTTGACATGGACCGTTTCTGTTGGCAGGCCTGTTTGACCGTATCGTTTGGCGATCTCATGACTGAGAATCGTGCCCACGGTTCGATTGGTATTGAGGATCGGTAACTCGAACGAAACTGGCTTGCCTGTTTCCAAGGTAGCTTGACATCGAGGTAAAATTTCAGTCATGTCCAGGGACTTTTCAAGACCGTGATCCTGTTTTTGAAGGCATCTTACACCGACCTCCGGACTTGATTTTTTGGCTGGCTTTAGGATAGGCGATAGATCCAATCCGTCCGCTTTCCAGTGCGAAATAGCGGAATCCGCAATCAAGCAATCGGTGCGTCCGATCATGTCGTCGATTTTGCGGAAGCCCAGCTCGGCCATTATCTGACGTGCGTCCTCAGCAACCATGAACAGGTAGTTGACAACATGTTCCGGCTTGCCCGAAAACTTCGCTCGCAATTCGGGATCTTGGGTCGCAATTCCAACTGGGCAAGTGTTGAGATGGCACTTGCGCATCATGATGCAACCCAAGGTAATAAGCGGAGCGGTTGCAAATCCAAATTCTTCGGCACCTAACAATGCAGCTATTACGACATCGCGACCCGTCTTCAGTCCACCGTCGGTTTGCAACGTGACTCGACTACGCAGATTATTGAGTACCAACGTTTGATGTGTTTCGGCAATCCCAAGCTCCCAAGGCAATCCCGCGTGCTTGATGCTTGTAAGCGGTGAAGCACCTGTACCGCCCGTATCACCGCTGATCAGTATGTGATCGGCGTGAGCCTTAGCAACTCCTGAAGCAACGACTCCAACCCCCACTTCGCTCACAAGCTTGACGCTAACACGAGCGCTCGGATTACTGTTCTTCAAATCGTGGATAAGCTGTGCCAGATCTTCGATCGAATAGATGTCGTGGTGCGGTGGTGGACTTATCAAACCGACGCCCGGCGTGCTGTATCGAATCTTTGCAATGTACTTGTCGACTTTCTTGCCAGGTAACTCGCCACCTTCGCCAGGCTTGGCTCCCTGAGAGATTTTGATCTGCAATTCATCCGCATTTGCTAAATACTCGATGGTTACACCGAATCGGCCGGAAGCAACTTGTTTGATGGCGGACCGTTTGCTGTCGCCATTTGCCATGGGCTTAAAGCGAACCGGATCTTCGCCACCCTCGCCTGTATTGCTCTTTCCGCCGAGCCGGTTCATAGCAATGGCGACGGTTTCGTGTGCCTC
>JAYVBW010000644.1:0-6370 GCA_043750255.1 Pirellula sp. | reverse complement strand
ATCCGCAAAAGCCAAGTCCACTAGTTTCGTCGATCAAGCCATTCCTTGGCAAGGCGAAATTCACGCTTATAGCAATGAAATAACAGGGCAAAAGAAGTAATCAAATGGCACAATTGCTCTTAACACAAAGAGCAATTCCTGCTACGTGGCCATCGAACAACGTCGATTCGGTAGACCAGCCATTATCGCATGATCATTTCCGATATTTCCAAACGCAACACAATGCCGTCCATCCATATCCCATGGTTAGCTTCTTGCCTTCGGACACTTTTCTCGGTACGTAACTGATTGGTATTTGGACAATGCGAGTCCCGCTACGCATCAGTTTTGCGGTGATCTCGACACACCCTTCAAACCCACACGCTTGTAAGTCGAACGATTGCAGCAAACGTCGTGGTACGAGCTTGTAACAGGTTGCATGATCGCGAACCCAGCGCCTATATACGAGGAGAAATGCAATATCAATCCCGAGTACACCCAACGCGAAAACCCAACGACTGGGACGTTGCCAATAACTCGGTCGGCGCCCATAGACGGCTACCGGTTGCGTCACCGATGATTCAGCCGTTTCCAACAACCTTGGGATCTCGGATGGGTTGTATTCCAAATCGGCATCTTGAACAATAATCCAGTCCCCGGTTGCTTGCTCTAAACCAGCGCGAACCGCTGCTGATTTTCCTTGATTAGTGGATTGAGCAATTAGCTTTTGATGCGAGGGAACATTCTCGCGAAGCAGTTGTGTTGTACCGTCAGTGGAACCGTCGTCGACAAAGATCCACTCAAAGGCCTCGCAACCAGATTGCTGTAGTCTTTCGATCACTCGAACAATTGTCGAGTTTTCGTTGTATACGGGAATGATAATGGTCAGTTTCATCGACGTTCAATCACTACGACGATTACTCCACGCTCGATAGCCCAGCAACGCGCCGATCACCACAACATTCCCAACAATCAGCAGCTGCCACCATGTTATCCAACCGAACACCGGTCGTTTGTAGGAATAAAACGCATCTGCGTCGATTTGCAAGCTGCGTAGCAAAATGTCGGCAGGTGCGTTCCCTTTGTCGACACGTGTACTCCAAACCTCAACTGTGCGCACGTCGTTGGTCGGGCACGGGATCCTTCCAATCTCTTTACGAGTTTTTTCTTTTGCTATCTCGATCGAAAAGATCGCTACGCTTCCTCGCCGCTCAATGATCAGCTTTCCATCTCGAAAATTCCTTGGTCCAGGTTGGTAGGTTGGTGTTTGGACACCCCGACCACTCATCTCAACCATCGATTGCGACGAGTCTTGACCGCGATAAGCGATTTGATTGAGTTTCAATGTTGTTTGAAATTCGTCGTCTAGAAAAACGGCAAATATCAATCCGTGTCCCCAACCAGCACTGGGGCCAGTCAGTTTGTTGATCTTTAAATCCAACGTGATGCTAAAATCACCGCTGGCCGCAAGCGTCGACTTAAATCCCGTTACGCCAGTTGGTCTACCTGGCACATCGGTAGTTTGCAAAATCCGCAATCCGTCTTTGTTAGCTTGAATGCGGTCAGGACTACCCGCCGGTGGCGGGACCAAATCGATGAGCGGATCGCGGCTTGCATTGCGAAGATCGATCATGATTTCTTCCCCGGAACAGCAGCGAAGACTGGCGACAACGACTATAGCGAGCGGCAGAAGGAAATATACCACGATTCGTAGCTGGATTCGCAAGAATTCAGAACTTACTGAATTCTTGCGAATCCAGCTACAGTAGTTTTCATTCCGCCGCACGCCCAATAGACTCGATCCGAAAAGTTGCAAGGCGTTCATATCAATCGGACTCTTCCCCGCTGACAATTTCGCCACCGTTTGGGGTGAGCAAGGCCCGCATGACGGTATGGCTGATCTGATCGCTAACCAGGCGTGTCGACCCATCGGCGTTTCCAAAAATAGCGCCACCTGGATGCGCCGATCCCCAGTTCTCCTTGAACGGGATATTCCGCCCGTCTGGCACGATAACGATACCGGCGCGAGCAGTTCCTTTCGAGCCACCAGTAAAGAATGGCTCGTCCCAGTACCATGAGCTGGCGATATGAACGATTGGATCGAACGCTTTCTCGCCGATCGCATAGGTATTGCTTAGACCGTCGGTGAGTTCGGCGACTCGCATATAGCGAGGGAAGTTCGGCATGATGCGAGCGTTACCGCAGTAATCGCTTTTAGCCCACGCCCAGCCCCCTGATTCGTAACGACCGTAAGCATCGTTGACTGTTGGTAACGATTCGGGTCTTGCTCTAGATGGACAAAGATAAGTTGGTTGTTTTGTTCGAAAATCGACTTGTTCGTAGGCGGCGGACTGTTCCAAATAAGGCAAGATGGCAAATCCCCACGAGCCTGTTTGTGATTTCGGCGCTCCGCCAGGAACACCGATCCCCCAATCGAAATGCGAGCCATCGAAGATATCTTCGGTAAAAACGGTAACGCCGACACCAGCGGTATTCTTGACATTCGATCCTGGCTTAAACCCACCGTTCCCAGGAAATGCACTGAAGAGGCTCACGTGATTTTGCAGACCAAGGCCAAGCTGCTTTACATTGTTGGAACACTGCAAGCGCCTCGCCGCATCCCGCGCTGCCTGGACGGCGGGCAAGAGCAAACTGATCAACAACGAGATGATGGAAATGACGACGAGGAGTTCAATCAACGTGAAAGCCGAGGTACGATAGATATATTTACGGCGATAAATCTGGCAAGTGGACATGCGTAACTTCAATTGTCTAGCGGAAGTCAAAATGAACGCTTTTGCCAGGAACGAATTTCTGATTGGTCATAACTATTCCTTTTTCGCAACCTTGACTCTAAACGGGACCTGCTTCAGTCCGCCCAATTCAACAAAAACTTCGCCCTTCCACTCAAACTCAGATCCATCGAAACGTCCCATTCAAAACGACACCCTAAAAAATCAATTTATCTAAAGAATTTGCCAGCACTGACTGCTTAGTTTGCATGTCCTTGTGTGCCGCCGGGCTATTGAAACGTCCTCCAGAAAAAAATCACCCTTAAAGTGCAGCTCGAACGCCGCAAAAAGCGCCGAAGGTTCGACTTTTGGCAGAATGCTTACGATCCAACCCCATTGAGCCGTTTCCCTTGCTGCCGTGGCCCGACACTAATCGGAAGCATGCGATACGTGTCATGATAGCACCAACTTTTATTGGCATACTCTTTCCCATAACTACTTCGTTCTGGAAATGGAATTTGTTCGCCTAAGCAACAGAAAAAGGATCAAAAACGCGACTAACGCAAAACCAACGAAATACACCCGGCTATCGTAACTTCGTTTTCCAATTTCGTCTGAAAGTCCGTAGAACGACAACCGAAATCTAGACTTGGATTCGGACGTATCTGAGATTACCGAAAGTTCACCCTTTTCAAGTATCTCAATATCTTTTCCAACAAACTGCTTGAAAACAGAACGTTTCAGGAATAGTGGAAGAACAGCGGACGATTCGTCAAAGCTATGTTCTATTGTAAAAACGCCGATGGAGAAATCTCTTGTTCGTTCGATGCGGCGCGCGCACCAGAATCGGTCTGGAAGCAATACAAAACGTCCAACCCAAACGCCGCTTTCTTTGTCGTCCCACTTCCATGTCACTGTGACCTCGCGATTTCCATTCGAATCGGTCCTCCTTGAAACGTCTTCGACGCTTACGGATTCCCGAACCAAAAATTCCGCGATTGGAATATCAAAATAGTAAAACAGACTCAAAATCCTGTGATTGGAGCGAGCGAGTGCAGACGTCAGACTAGTAAACGACTGGACTTCATCTCGTAGTTTTATTTCTTCCACAAAAAAGCTGTGGCTCGAATCTTTCTGTTTTAGTTCAAAATAATATTCGGGCGTGTTGCAAAAAACCCTTACACGGTTGTTCAATCTGTATTCGGCTAAACAGCGATCCTCTCCTCCGTAAAAAAAAGAAGTTCCTGCTCTTTCATCAACGACTTGATATGAATACGAACAGCATTTCTTTAATCCAATTTCGTGCGCCTTGATTAGCTCTGCAAGTTCCTTAAACTGCCCTGCATCAGAATTCAAAGAAATCGTCGCAGCCAAAGCCACATTACAAACGATCAATCTTGAATGCCGAAAAAATTCCACAAGGCACACGAAAGAAATCATGTTCCACTTTCTTGTTAGTACCTACTAACTAATTAAGTAATTAAGTATTTGTTCCACACAGACAACCGCTTGCGGTAGAGCCACATTTGCAATCTCCGCCACTAGCTGTATCACCACAAACGGCAAGGTTCGTTGCCGTTGTGCATGCGCCAAGTCCATCACCAACGCATGTAGTGTATCCAGCTCCTGTCTTTTGATTACACTTAACGTTATCACCCCCAAAACAAATTCCCGCAATACAAATTGACAACATAAAAGCTGTCATTGTCATTGTCACTATACACGTTTTCATAGTTAACACCCTCCCAAAATATCACCTAAACTTCCAGCCAAGATCCGCACTTGGCCGATCAACAAAAAACTGAATTGTTGCCTCTGGAGTTATCATTCTGTCAAATGAAACCGAGACGGCGGACAGTCCGTCCACATTTATCGGTACCTCGTTGGTTACCACACAGCTACACGACGCATTGTATCCAACGACACGGACACGATATAGTGTCGGATTGAATAGCACTAGTTTTCTTAAGCCATTGGAAGAACCAGTAGTGTCTTCCATGATGCTGAGCGCAGCCCCACGCAGGTAATCTGAAATCAAATTACGATTGACAAAGCCGAGCCATAGGCCTAACGACATGGAAATCGAAATTGCTGCAACCAACTTATGCTTCAACATAATTTACAGACTCTTTTGTAATGAACGAATTCGGTTTGCCGATCCAACTCATGATGCCTTGCCCTTTTTCATTGTGTGCAAAAACTGGATCGTAGTCGATTGTTCAGTTCCGCTTGCGAACTGAAACTTAATTTCGACCGCCAACGAGATAGGATTTATTTCGACTTGTCCCTTAGTGTCGTCTACAAAGTCCAATCGTAAGGCAACCCCTTCTTCCTTCTGCTGCAGTAGATAGCGAACGACGCTTGGTCTTACGCATTCACACGAAGACTTAATCAAAACGATCTCTTGAGCAGGATTGATCCTGAATTTTTCTAATGGGATGCAAACGTAACTGGCTTCGTTTGCAAAGACGATACCCGCGTCGAAAGCAAACGACGATTTCTGAGAGTCGGAAAACTGCGTTGCAGTTGAATGAGAATTATCCGCTGACATACCAACAGGACTACTGCACCCGTTAGCAGCAAAAATCAAGCAAACTAAAATGGCAACCGAAAAACTCTGCCTGCCCGAGGAGAGCTGGAGAGCTGGAGAGCTGGAGAGCTGGCATGTCTGAGATCCTGAGTTGCTTTATCAGTTTTCCAAGAACCGACCTGTTCAACAATGTACCGATTGAAAAATCCACGTCAACTAGACTTTCAGTTTTTGTGACATAATCTCGCCTTGAGCCGGCTTAATGCGACTCTAAGTCTCGTTAAGGAAATGGTTTAGATTTTCTGATTAATTATGAACTTTTATCATTTACCGAATCGTTTCCACCGCGAAACGGTTTAAACATAGCCCAGGGTCGCCGCATACGACTCTCCCTGGGATCACCGCGAAACCATGTATTGGAACCTCAACGAGGTTCGACATTTTGCACGACCGGCATCGTGGCTTCGAACCGAGGATGCATCCTCGATGACCCGGAATGGTGATGAACTAAGTGGATAGGCTCCCATTTTGTAGCTGAATCCGTCAAGGATTTCGTTGACGTGCTCGAAACTCTTGACGAGTTCCACTACCTCTAAGGATGCTAATTCAAGCCATCCGCGACGACCCAAGGTGCGTTGCGGGCGAGACTAAACCTGCACGTGATTTGGAATATCTCGCGGGCGCAATGCCAATATCAATGCGTCCCAGCCATAGAGGACTAACAACATCTTGAGACCAACAAGCATCGCTGCGTAACGGTCGTAGTAGCTCACCAATACGTACGGTAGCAGCAGCAGTCCGAAAAACGCAATCGCTATGAAAATGTTTCGTTCGATCGGTATCGCACCCAACGCTAGGACTACAAAGATGGCCACCAAAGGTAGAGGGTGCACGCAACGTGAAAAGAACACCGGCCATCCCCCAGCTTCATATTCTTCTATTATCGAAAACGGTGTGTAGAAAACCAACGCGGCTATTCCTCGGTTAACGATTCGCTCCCATAGCCCCAACGGATTGTCTCGGATACTTTTTTGAACCTCCGCTCCTTTCTCCGCGATAAACGCTATTTCGCCGACCTCTTTGTATCGAATGCGTTGCTCGCCGCCGCTTGACCAGGGATGCCCTGAGC
>JAYVBW010000643.1:0-8316 GCA_043750255.1 Pirellula sp. | reverse complement strand
AGTGAACCAACAGTACCGGGCAAGGCAGCAATACCAGGAACAATGCGATTCAGTCATGGACTCGGTGTAGGCGATCTCAACAACGATGGTAAGCAGGATGTGATTTGCACCGGCGGTTGGTGGGAACAACCTAGTCCAATTGATGGCCAGTCGGCTTGGCAGTTTCATCCAGCAAACCTCGGTGAAGCGTGTGCAGACATGTTTGCGTTCGACGTAGATAACGATGGCAAAACGGATGTCTTAAGTACGTCGGCACACAAATTCGGAATCTGGTGGTACAAACAACGTCCTATGCCAAATGATTCCAAAGAGGCGCATCCGCAATTCGACAAGATCGAGCTCTTTGGTCGACTATCATCGGAAACGCATGCTGCTCACTTTGTGGATATGGATGGCGATGGCAACAAGGACTTGGTCACCGGAAAACGCTGGTGGTCCCACGGTCGATCGGAACCAGGCTCCGATTGGGACGCGAGGATTTATTGGCTCAAGGCTGAAAAGGAGAACGACGGTTTCGTTAATTTTGTGCCGCAGTTGATCGACGCCGACTCCGGGATCGGAACTCAATTTGAAGTGACGGACATCAACGGCGATGGTTTGCTCGATATCATTTCATCGAACAAAAAAGGGGTCCGCGTGCTTCTTCAGAAACGGTAATTTGGTGCACTAGTCAATAAAGCAGAATTCGTTGGTGCAAAGTATCGCTTTGATAAAGTCATCCCATGCAAACGAGGCAAGATCCGTTTCATCCCTGGAGGTCGAACGAAGGTAGTCCCAGCTCCGCTCTGATTCCATTGCCGAGGGATTCCTCAACAGAATGGACTGAAATAGGGATTCAACGATTTGGAGTGCTTTTTGATTCTTGCTTTCGTCGAGCTTCGGCTCGAGCACTGCCCCATTTCCGACCCACCGCTTGGAAAATTCGGTTGCGTAATGATCGATCATAGGACTGTTCATCAAAAAAAGACCTTGCTGTGGAACGGTGGTTGATAAGCGATTTGCAACGTGTGAATCGGGGGACGCGAAATCGAAGGATCTGAACACACCGGGCAAATTTTGTCGATCGATATAGGCATACAGGGTGCGACGATTGGAGAACGGTGGGTCGATTAGTTTGATACTCGGACCGCCAACCGCTGGGTCGAGTTGCTGGCAAGCAACGAGTACGGAATCTCGCAACGATTCAAAGTCAAGTCGCTTGCGGTTACCTCGCCACCAAGCCAAATTTTCTGGATCGATTGCAAAGGAACCTGGCTCGGTAGCACTCGATCGTCGATACGCATCGGACATCACGATACGCTTGATCAGTCGTTTGATACTGAAATTGTCTGAGATAAAGTCTGCCGCAAGTCTATCGAGGAGTTCTCGTTGCGGGGGAGACGGACAACGCATGCCAAAATCACTGGGAGTGTCGACCAACGGAACACCGAGCAACCAGCCCCAAATGCGATTTACAAATACGCGAGCTGTGAGCGGGTTGTTTTTGTCGACGATGGCTTGAGCCATATCGAGTCTTCCACTGCCGGTCTCCATAGGCCGCGAAACGCTTGTTAAGAAATTCACAAATCTCTTCGGAACGGTATCGCCAGGTTGGCCTGGCTGACCTCGTTTGAAGATGACCGCCGGTCTCGGTGTTTCACTATCGACCATTCGGAGTGGCCCCGGTTCATCTTTGGGCTCTTTGCTGCTTACTAACGCCGCATGCATCGAGTAGTAGTCTGCCATCCCGATGGCATCGAATTTATGATCATGACAACGAGCGCATGCGACGCTCAACCCCATAAAGCCTCGGGTGATGACATCAATGCGATCGTCTGCGATATCATTTTCGTTATTCAAAAACCGACGGCCCAATGTGAGGAAGCCCATGGCGTCAAGGTTTTTATTTTCCGGGCCCGGATCGAGTCGGTCTGCCGCAATTTGAAAACTCGCAAACTGATCGAAGGGAAGGTCATTATTAAAAGATCCGATCAACCAATCACGAAACCGCCACGCATTCGCGTATTCCCGATCTTCCGTAAATACATAACCCTTCGTGTCAGCGTACCGGGATACATCCATCCATCTGCGGGCCATGCGTTCGCCAAAGTGCGGTGAAGCAAGCAATTGATCGACCCACGACTCGTAGTGATCGAGAGGTTCATTGTCCCATACTTGATATTGCTCCCAGGTCGGCTGCAAACCCACGAGGTCGTAATACAATCGTCGAATGAGTTCGCGTTTTGAAGCGGACGGATTGGGCACGAGACCTTTTTCTGCCAGTCGCTCTTTCAGAATCAAATCGATGAGTTGAGGGTCTGTTGTGGAACTGTTTTTCTCGCGTGTGTTTTGAAGTGGTTGAAATGACCAATGCCGTAGAGCAGCCTGCTCACGAACTTGCATGGGCGCTGCGATAGCCGTGGACTCAATACGCGGATCCACCGCTCCCTGCTCAATCCAAGAGCGAATATCGTCGATTGCACTTTGCGGCAATTTTCCAGCGGGGGGCATTTGGAGGTCAGGAATATCGTACAGAATGGCCTTGAGAAGTAGGCTCTCCTGAGGCTTTTCTTTGGAAATGACAGACCCGCGAGTACCGCCTTTGTTCAGTCCTACTGCACTGTCGAGTCTGAATTCGCCACTGTTATCCCCGGAAGAGGATGCGTGGCATTCGTAACAGTATTCGACCAGAATTGGCCGAATCTTTTTCTCAAAGAATTCAACTTTTACGGCTTGCTCCGAACGGTCGTTTGCGGCGACTATTCCAATGGCAAACGAAGTGGAAACCAGAATGAAAACAAAACGAATGAGAGCTGCGGAGGGGAAGGTGGGATTCATAGGCTTCCAGTATAACCACGGAAACTCAAAGACAGAAGTAATATTGAGCCACGGGGCACCTGCGGCTCAAGTTGGGGACAAAGCAAGTACGGTTGGATCTAGCGCCCTGTTTGACCTTAGAACGCCTTTTCGAGAATATTGATCAAATCCAGTTCCGTCGGACGACGCGGATTCACATCCATCAGCCGCTTGATTTGAAATGCTCGATGGGCCACCAAAGGAAGCAGTTCCTTTTTGAGCCCTAACTCGCTTAGTCGAGCCCTTATTCCGACAGCTTGCGTAAGCTCGACAACAGCCCCAATCGCTGCATCGGCTGCTGCCAGTGAGGATAGCCCGATTGTATTGCAACCTAGCCAACTGGCCACCTGTGCCATCGATTCGGTACACTCCGGCAAATTGAATCGCATCACATGTGGCAAGAGCAGACCGTTTCCTTCGCCATGACTACAATGTGTCAGTCCACCTAACGGGTATTCGAGAGCGTGGACCAATGCGACACCGCTATTGGAAAAAGCCATCCCTGCCAACATCGCAGCTAAAGCCATTCCATCACGAGCTTCTGAATCGTTTGGCTGTCGATACGCTCGTACAAGAAAACGTCCAACCAATCGAATTGCTTCTCCGCCTATCAGTTGGGTCAATGGGTAACTACCTTCGTATGCTTTTGCTTGCGGATCCATTTCAGTCATCTCGCTAAAGTCCCGATTCGTTACGGCTTCGATGGCATGCACGAGTGCGTCGATTCCGCTATGAGCCGTTACAACAGGAGGACAGGAATCAGTTAGCGCCGGATCAACAATTGCAACGTTGGGTCGAAGCCATCGGCTAAGCGTGCTAACCTTTATTTCTGCGATGGAGTCAGTTAAAACCGCAGCATGCGAAACTTCGCTACCTGTGCCCGCAGTGGTTGGCACCGCTATCAAGGGCAGAATTGGACCAGGCACAACATCAAAACCAAAGTAGTCGCGAGGAGATCCACCGTGCCGCAACACCGTTGCAGCAATCTTGCCAACGTCCAAGTTGCTACCGCCTCCAATTGCAACGATTCCGTCTGCCGCGATTCGTTTTCCAAAATTGATGGCCTCTAATGCGATCTCTATCGGTGGCTCGGGAATGCAACCATCAAAAACTTGCAAACTAGGGAAGGCGTGTTTTAGAGCTCGAAGCAGCTCAAATACCTGCGGCAGTTTTGCAATGGTCGTGTCGGCAATGACCAGGGGTCGAGTTACGTTCAGACGCTGTAACTCATCTGGCAGCAACCGCGAGGATCCGCGACCAAAACGAAGGTTTGCGGCCGTAGCAAATTGCCAAATGGTGTTTTTTGTTTGCATTAGTCCGATGTTTAAATGGACGGATTACCAAGCCCAAGGCATAGCACGATGCGCGAGCTAGTCATCAGTATGATCCCTAAATCAATAGCTTTCGCGTCGTGTTATGATGCGTGTCCCTTGGATGTACTCCACCAGAGATCGTGCGGTTCGCCTTCTAACGGCAACTCAATTTGGTCGATTTCGCCCCAAAGACGCTGTGTAGTCTCCTCCACAGGCTCTTCATCGTAGTCATACCAAAGTCGATCCATACCGGTCGGTTCCCATTGGACGGGCGCAATCGATTCAGGAACCGGTTGCCGTCGCGGCTGGCGACCAGTTCGCTCCAACTTTGGCGATGGCGGTAGCTCAGACGCTTCCATGACATCCTGCTTCATTGGCGTTGCAGACATCAATGGGGCTGCTGGCATCATTGGGGCGGGAGGCATCTCGATGGTCTGTAAAGGCGAACGCTCCACGATTGGCGCGACGGCTTCCACAAAGCGGGCAATCACAGGCGGAACAACGATAGGTTTCTCGACGATGACTTCAGGTGCCAGACGCACATTTTTTTGGACAGGTACATCGTGCGGCTGATAGATGCGGGCGTCACCGGTCTGGCCTTGGGTAGGCAATACTCGCACTTGCACGTCAATATTGTGGAAGATCCGCATAATGTGCTCATGGCACGTGAACATGATTACTTGGTGACCGAGCGATGCGAAATCTCGCAGCACTTTGCCCGCATGCGTCGCGCGGATCGAGTCGAAGTTGACCAATACGTCATCCAGAACCAATGGCAGCGTCACACCGCGTCGTGAATAGGCGGCCGCCAATGATAACCGCAAAGCGATGAAAACCGCTTCCCGTGTCCCTCGACTTAAAACTTCAAGCGGTAAGCTTTGGTTCTTTTCGTTGTCTATCCTCAGAGCGTTCTTCCCGAGCGGCGTCCATACGCGAACGTATTTGCCATCGGTCAGTTGTTTCAGGAACGCCGAAGCCTCACGTAGTGTCTCCGGCTGTCTTTCCGTTTCGTAGACTTCGCATACTTTTTCAAGCATGCATGTCGTAGCGGCCAGCGTTCGCCAATGTTCGGCACAGGCAGCCAGTTGCTTCTCAAGACAAGCCAGTTCGAGCTTTACCTCTGCTAAACGGCGGTCGGCGGCCAAGCTCTTCATTTCTTGAGCTGTTTCGCCCTGACGTTGTAGCAATTGCGAGACCCGTTCATCTGCCTGCTGGCTACGCTGTCCGAGCGTTTCCCAACGCTTCTCCAACTCGCCAGCCGGAGCATTCTCCAATAGTCGCGAAATGGAATCGTATGGAACATGCCCCCCGATGATCGCACTGATTCGCGAGTCGAGATCTGCGATTTCCTGTTTCAGTTTCAAAAACTGATGTTTGAGCGAAAGCTGCTCTTCGAGTTGCTGTTGGTTTTCCACTCCCATTTCTGCCAAGTGCGTTTGCCTCGCGCGAATCCATCGCTCCATCAACCTTTGCAACGACTTCTGTTTCTTCGAGAGCTCTTCATCCTCGGTTCGCAATTGACGACGGAGCGTGATGTACTGTTGATGCTGAGCAAGTGTATTGGACAGCTCCTGTAGTTTGAGCAGCGGTCCATCGGTGACGCCATCTTTGGGCAACGAAGTTGCTGCCGCCGTTCTCAGCGCAACTTGGTCATCCCGATTACGTTGTTCGCGTTTGTCAACTCGATCGCGTGGTTCGCGTCGATCTCGGTCCGAATTTTTGTTTGAACTGCCATTAGGATTTTCCCGAGATTGTTCGACGCGTTCCAGCAACGAGCGTGCAGCTGGATCTTTGTTCTCATGATTTGAATCATCGACAGCAACCTTTAATTGCAGCGACAACGCTTCGATACGTTGCAGGCCGGTAGCTAATTCCAGTTTGCGTTGATCCAGTTCGTCCTCGTGTGCTTTTAATCGTCTCCGAGTCTGTAGTAGCGACTCATAACCCTCCGCAAGCATTCGAATGTTTTTGGGAGAAAGCGAATCTGCCAGTCCGAGTTGCGCAAGTGTTTTTTTCCATAGATTTCGAGCGGACTTTAGACCATTGGCTGCATCCATACCATGTTGTCGGACAGTCTTGTAACGTTGCTTGGCTGCTTGCAGATTGTGAAACACCGGCAAATAACTCTCGCATTGAGCTACATCGTGTTCCGCTTCACGTATGCGTTGCTCCAAGGAACCACCATGTTCCGGAAGTAGTTTCAGCAACTCTTCCCGCTCGGATTCCGTTTTTCGAACTTGGATACTGAGTGCTTCGAGCTGCGAATCGCAATCCTTAAGGTCGTCGTTGGAGCTGTCCTCAAGCCGTTTCCAAAAGTAATAGGTCCCTATCAGGACAGCGGTACCCAAAAGAAAAAGCAATAGCCCAAACGTTTGTTCAGTAGAAGTTTCTCGGGCAATATTAGCTGCTTTCTCCGCTGCGGTAATCGGCCAACGAGAAACAGCTTTAATTGGCGGAGAACTGGTCCATTGCCAACCAAAGAACTTACCTAAGCCGAGAATCAACATGATAGAGCCGAGGATGAACGGCGGTGCTAGTCGAAATACGTGGTCGACCGGTAAACCCTCTTCGCTTTCCATGCCGACAGCATCTTCTTCGATCTCGCGCTTGTGCTTTACGAGCTTATCCAGTCTCTCTTCTAAATTTTGACTTTTGCGCAACGAGAGCAACAAATCGCTGGATTTTTTGTGAGCTTTTTGAAGATCCTTCTCGTTCCTCACGGACAGAAAGCCACCGATCTCCGCAGCAAGTCGATCAGCCTCTTTCTTGTCGTTCTGCCCCTGCTCTTTGGCCTGTTTGAGCCGAACCTGGTGAGTACGAACATCCCGCGCTGGGCCAGCCAGTTGACTGATCGCTTGCCGCGACAAGTCAGGCATATTGGCTAAGCGTTTGTCGTTGAGCAACGATTCTTGATCCTGCTCGCTGAGCCCTAACCGCTTTGCGTCCTCGATCAACTGCTCTTGCGTTTGAACATAGTCCGATTCCAACCGTTGGATTTGCTTTTGAAGCGAAATGATCCATGGTCCTTGTTCACCCGCCGCTTCGATTTTCCCGGCCAAGGAAAGAATTCCCTTGCTAACCGGCATCTCGCCAGCACGTTGTCGAATCTGCTTGCGTTCCTCCTTGACCGCTTGAACTTGTCGTCGCTTGTCGTCGATCTGCTCTTGAATTTCTCGAAGCTTTTCGACTGCATTCTCTGGAAGATCGACGCGTGCGTTGAGAGCCTTGAGGCGATTGCGAGTGTTGTCCCGTTGCACCCAAGGTTCTCGCACTTGCACAGCCGTTTCAACAGCTCTCGCTTCGAGTTCCCAATGTTCGCTGCGTTGGCGCAGCTCCTCGATTTCGGTGTGTTGGTTCTTGCGGTGGGCGGCTAGTTCACCCCATCGCCTGCCTCGGGCTGTATGCTGCTCCAATTCGTCACGTAGCTTCTCGCGTCTGGCTAACATCGTCGACATTTGCCCGACGTCAGCCGTGGTCGAAACGATTTGACCGCGTGCTGTCTTGAGTTGACGCATCACATCCACCAGCGACACACGATCGAGTCCACTCGATAATTTGTATAGTTCGTCCGCCGCATCCGTATCGTCCAGCGTACTCAACTCCTGCAATTCCCGGAGTCCAATGGCAAATACATTGGTAAAGATCGACTCGTCAACGCTACCGAGCAGCGAGGTGAGTCGGTGTTGCCCCTGTGTAACCCCGTCGCTGCTGGTCACTGTAAGTTGCCCGACAATACTCGGGTCATTAAGCGTTGCGCGTCTTGCGATTTCATAACCGCCACCAGGACCGCTAACTCGCATCGCTCCACCGGGCTTGCCTGGAAACACGGGAGGCAAATACCGCTGCCGACGTTCCGCCGTGAATCCGTACAGCATCGTCCTCAAAAACTGCATCAACGTCGTCTTGCCCGCTTCGTTGGGGCCGTAAAAAACGGTCATACCATCAGGCAACGAATCGACCGAGAGTCCAGACCAAACACCAAAGCCATCTATCTGAATGTCACGTACCTTCATGCTTTGGTACCTCCAAATTTCCTTGTGGATGCCAGTAGATCGATCTTATGACCGCGTAGCAAATCGACCCCTAGTAAAGTAGCACGGTCGAGCATTCCCGTGACGGTGTTCGCATCTTCGTTGACTAAAAGCGATTGCCAAGCAGGGTTGCCTGG
>JAYVBW010000642.1:0-4087 GCA_043750255.1 Pirellula sp. | reverse complement strand
GCGTTTTCGCGTTCTTTTAGTATCGCATTGGAACGTGCCAGATCGACCGCTAACGCCATGGCCCTATGCATACGATCCTCGCGCTTTGACGAGACAGTATCCGAACTGGAGTTCGCGGGGGTAAATGATTCGAGTATCGCGGCGGCCGCTTTTTTCATGTCATTAGCGGCGGTGGCATTAGTGGAGATATCTGACTTCGCCATGCCACTGATCCAGTCGCTAATCAGCGTTACAGCGGTGAAATCGACTTCGCGCGATCCGACATGTGGCATGCGTCCTGTGGAACTAGATGCCATACGGAAAAGTAGTACACTGCGGAGAGGATCGCCAGGAGAAATCAATTTCCCATCTTTCAATCCGAGGTTGCCTTTGCTCGGTGCAATATCGATTGCGTTAAGCGCCTTTTCGTCGTCGGTGACCTTGAGCGACAAGGAGACGGCAGCACCAGCCCCGTTTTGATGACAGTGCGCACAATTGGCGTGCAAATAGGAACGAGCCCGCAGGTCCATCGGATCGCTAGACGAAGAGCTCAATGCACGTCGCACACACTTGTCGGGCTCGATGGGGGCTCGCTGACTATTGAGCGTGGCGACAAAGCCTTCACGCACTAAAGTCAGCCACTCGGACGCGGCACCCATGTCGGGTTGATGCAATTGTTCCGGAGTGAATGCCAGTGTGGTTTCTGGCCATGGATTATGGCATTGCATACATTCCGTGCGACTGTTCACTCGCCAACGCTGTCGATGGGGTCCAGGCAAGGTCAGCTCAGTTCCGGCCGCTGGCGCCAATTCAGCATCGGTCTGGTCTTCATTCCATACGTAACTGTATCCGTGCCAAAGCCGCCCGTCGAAATGCAATAACTGCGTCTCGATCTTATGATTCGCATTAGCCTCGGCAGCATCGAACATCTTTGGAACAAATAACGTTTTTGCAAGTACCGTACCGCTAGGATAGTGCAGCCGACTATTGAACATCGCTACAGTGCCAACCGGCTGAGGCTGATTGAAAACAGTTACTTTTTCCATTTCAGGCAAAGCCAAAAAGTGTTTTCCGATTGCACCGTCCTGCCACTGTGGCTGATTGATCGTGAACTCGCGAACGCCCGGATTTACTTCTTGAGCTCCGACATCGCGAAAGAGCCCCGTCTGGCTAAGCCGTCGCGGAAAGCTCTGCATATTTGCCAACTCCGTTGCATATTCAGGATTGGTAACCAATTTAAAAAGTGTCGTCTTGTTGAAGTGGTTGACGACGAGAGGCTCGCCATCTCGGTCCGGTGCGAAAGCGATAATGCGAAGCTGACCGCTTGCGATTTCGCGATGCGGACTTGTTTCATCCAAGGATAAAGACCAAATGCGCCCCGTGATCCAATCGCCGAACAAATACTTATCTTGGATGGCGGTCAAGTTCTTTCCGCGATAGACAAATCCGCCCGTGATCGAGGCAGCATCAGCATGCGACAGTGCGACTCGAGTCGGCAAGATCGGTCCCGGACCGAGTGGAAGATCAGGCTGAATAAGCTCATGACCTTCGCGAACACTCCAACCATAATTTCCACCTCGAACCACACGATGCACCAACTCCCATTTTTCCCATCCAACATCGCCCAACCACAATTGGTCGGTCTGCGGATCGATCGAGATACGCCACGGGTTGCGAAACCCAAAAGCCCATACTTCACCGCGCGCATGGGCGACGTTTCGGAACGGGTTGTCGTCAGGGATTTTGTAAGGTTTTTCTGCTGTAGCTCCGCGCACGTCGATTCGCAAGATGCTCGACAACAGGTCGCTTATGTCTTGCCCAGTCTTAAGTCGATCGGGCGGACTTGGTTCTGTTGCGTCCCCTGTGCTTAAGAATAAGCAGCCGGACGTATCGAACGCCATATCGCAGCCATTGTGCCCGCCTGCTAACCACGTAATGATCGGCAGTTCGCTGTCGACATCAATTCGCGGTGGCATCTCTTCGGTAACTCGAAATCGCGATATTCTGCTTCCATCGGGCAACGGTTGGCCAGTCGTGCTCGAGAAAATAATGCATAGATAAACGTATCGATTGCGTACGAACTCTGGGTCGAAAATGAGCGAGTACAGACTATCGCAGCCTTTACTTCGCTTCGCATCGAAACTCTTGAGCGATGCTTTGAGATCGATCGCAAGATCCGCAGATTGTACGTCGGCATCGTGTGGGAAACTCCAAACCTTACCCCCAAGTTCGCAGACAAAGTAGCGTTCCAAATTGGGTTGCCACCGCACATGCATCGGGTCGGTAAACTTCAAGCTAGGAAAGACTGGTTCAATGGCCAATGGCAATGGAGCTTCCGGAGATCCTTTAATATGCGCTGTTGTCCAGGCTGTTCGCGCAGTCGATCGCGGTGAGTCTTGCGCGAAAAGTGGCAAAGTCCACACAAAGGCTATACCAAAGACCAATCCAACGATGCTAGTTTTGGTTCGTGTAAGTTCTTTAGAAAGGACTCGCCGAGTCATAAGATCTAGTCCGGTAAAAAATAGTTAAACAGAACGGTGCACAGTCGCGACGCCGCTAACTCGCAACCGAGTTTCAAGTTGTTTCGCTGAATCCAATATTCCGCGTTATTAGCTGTTGACGTAGAAACAAATGCTACACTGTTTTCGGATGTCCTGTTGTAGAGTTCTCGACGTCGACCCATTGTGTTAAACGAATGGCATTATGACAATGGAGAAAAAATTCGACGAAAACTGGAATTTTTTTATTGAACTGTCTATATTCAGCAGTCTGCCGCTTTCGCAAACCTGATTCCTCTCTGGAAATGATTCATGACTCAATCCAAAAGATCCCGTCGTAGTTTTCTGAAAACCACTGCCGCCTCGTCCGCGTTGGGCGCATCCATCCCTTACTTCAACTGGACAGAAAAGGCCTTCGCAAACCAGGCCAAGAACGACCGCCCGCGCATCGGTTGCATCGGGGTTGGCAGCATGGGTACAGGTGATGCTCACGGACACAATAACTTCGGCGATATTCTTGCTGTCTGTGATGTCGAAAAGGTTCATTTGGATAGAGCAAGAGAAGATCCAAAAATCGGCAAAGGAACCGCCGATGCTTATGAAGACTATCGCAAAATTCTCGAACGCAAGGACATCGACGTTGTCAGCATTGTGACTTGCGACCATTGGCACGTCAAGATCGCCGTCGAAGCACTGCAGGCTGGGAAACACGTGTTCTGCCAAAAGCCTCTGACGCTTACCCTCGAAGAGAATCAGCTCATTCGCAACGCGTGTAAGAAATATCCGAATCAGGTTTTCACTGTCGGCACTCAACAACGCGACGCCAAAAACTTGTTCCTCCGCGCGGTGAACATGGTGCAGAAGGGGTTGCTCGGCAAGATACATACCGTTACGTGTAGCATTGGCGGCGGCGATGTGGCGAAAGAAGATTTCGTAAAAGGGACGCCTCCCGAGAGCCTCAACTGGGATATGTGGCTCGGCCAAGCACCGAAGGTCGAATACATCAAGGAACGTTCTCACTATCAATTCCGCTGGTGGTATGAATACAGCGGCGGCAAGTTTACCGACTGGGGCGCACACCACATCGACATCGCTACTTGGGCATTGGGTGAAGACAAAGAAGGTCACGGCCCGATCGAAATCGATGGTACCGACGCCAAGCACCCTGTTCCATACTCGCACGGATATGCAACTACCGACGTCCGATACAACACCGCGCACGACTATGTGGTGAAGTGCAAGTACGCTAGTGGCGTCACGCTCAATGTCACTAGTGGCGGCAACAAAGAAGCCGACGCCGATACGCCTCGTTCTGTTAGCAACGGTATCCTATTCGAAGGGGATAAAGGTCGTATCTTTGTTAGCCGAGGGAAAATTTCTGGCAAGCCGATCGAAGAGAATTGGGACAAAGACGCTTACTCCGACGAAGACGTCGTGCGACTTTACAAAGGCAAGCCGTATGAAGGGCATAAGAACAATTTCTTCCGTTGCGTTCGCGAAGGAGGGCTTCCTCTCAGCGACGTCTACACTCACGTCCAAGCGATGGGCACATGCCACCTTTCCGCAATCGCCGCAAGGCTCAACCGAGTGATCAAATGGGATCCCAAGGC
>JAYVBW010000641.1:0-2518 GCA_043750255.1 Pirellula sp. | reverse complement strand
TCCCATCCCATCCCACCTAACTATGGAATCCACCATGCCTCTTCGAAATTCTCGCCACACCCGGCACGGCTTAACGTTGCTCGAATTGATGATCGTTTTGATTATTTTGGTCGGCCTAATTGCCATCGTTGGTCCGCGTCTCCTCGGCTCGCAAAAGAAAGCCGACATTCGGACTGCTCAGGTCCAAATCGGCAATCTTGCATCTGCGATCAAAATGTATGCAGTCGACATGAAGACCTTTCCGTTGACCGAAGAAGGCCTCGAACTTTTGGTTAGTCCGCCCGAAGACGAAACGCTTGCTAAGAAGTGGGACGGACCCTACATCGAGGGTGGAAAGCTACCCAAAGATCCATGGGGAAGCAGCTTCCAATATGAATATGTCGCGGATTCGTCCGCCTCAGACAGCAGCTCAAACTCGAAAGCTGCAACATCCGATTTTCCTCACATTTTCTCATTGGGTCCAGATCGCCAACCGGGCACGAGCGACGACATCTCAAATCAACCCCAGGGTGATGACGAAGCTTCCAACTCGAAATCGACCTCTAAGTAATAACAATTCGGTTGATGGATTAGCCGCGTGGCGCTAGCCTGCGGTTTTCGTAAAGTTGACAACCGTGGGTTAGAGCCAAATGGCTAATAAATAATCCGGACTAGAAACGTTTCGGCTGACGGAATTTGGAGTAAACCTATGTGTAATAATTTGAACACGCGTCGCTTTGTTCGGGGATTTTCGATGCTCGAATTGGTGATTGTTTTGGTGGTGATGGTGGGCTTGTTAGCCATCGCATGGCCAAATATACAACGACCGCTTCGTCGCACTACGCTCAATGAAGCAGCACAAGTACTACGCGAAGCGATTGACGAGGGACGTTACGAAGCAATTACGACCGGGAAACCAATCTTTGTTCAGATGCAGCAAGGCAACCACGAAGTACGCACTGGATCGTTTGCGAATTTCGCAAACGCTGAAGATATGGATAGCCCCCTCAACACATCCTCTTTAGTTGCAACCTCAAACCCAAGCACTGTTCTAACCAATGCGACCGCAACTGCGCCGCAAGGGCTCGGCTTGAAAACGCATTCAGAGGGAAGGACACCTAGGACATGGCGTCTTCCTGAATCGATCGTGATCACCGAAGTGAATTGGACTTCTGACTCAATCACCGACGTGAACGATGAAAGCCTTTTCGGATCAGATGCCGTTTCAATGGCGAGCGACACCAACAGGTCCAAGAAAGAAAACGGTGCCAAGAAAGAAAATGGGGATGCGGCTTTAGCCAACGGTTGGACCGATTCGGAAGCCGCCTTCGCCGGAATTGGGACGCCCCATAGCGATTGGTGGTTGCCGATAAGCGCCACCGGTCAAAGTCGGAATGCTTCCATCGTCCTTTACGACACTTCGATCCATGAAACAATGACCGTCACTTACGCTTCTGCAACCGGTGCACTGGAGATCGTGCGGTGAGCCGTATGGCCATGCGAGAGCAAGCGCGAAAGGCTTTTTCGTTATTAGAAGTCATCATTGCAACGGCTATCTTGGCCGGTAGTGCCATGGTTCTTTTTTCGTTGCTCTCGCTTGGTACGAAGTACGGCAATCGGGCCGAAGAAAGAACGATCGCTGTTTCGCAAGCGCAGTCGGTTTTGGATGAGTTTATTGCTCGCATGCCCAGCGAGGAAATTCGCGAAGAAGTGAATGGAGTCTTACCGAGCATTCCTCTTCGCAGTTTTCGTATAGTGGTCACCCCATTCGAACTTGGCGGCAGCATCGGCGAGAATCGTAGCAGAAGCGCCTCAATGGAAACGCAAACTTTGCTCTATCGAGTCAAAGTTGAACTCTTTAAAGCGAACGCTTCGTTAGCGAGCGTAGACTCTGAACCATTGTGTCAACTTTCTCGCCTCGTTCGTCGACCGCAAACCGAATCGCCAGCGGCCGATGGAGACAGCGGTGAGTCCTCGAGACCACCAGCGAATAAAAACGGTACGAATCGCAAGGCGGGTCGAGGGCCATGATGAACAAGTTGCGTTCCGCGTTCACGTTGATTGAGCTCATGATTGCGCTGGGGCTGCTTGGTGCATTGCTGGCTGTCGCTTGGTCGTTGTTAGGAACATTTCGCGATGCTGAAATTCGCGGTTGGAAACTCTCGCACCGCACGCAGACCATTCGTTCGGCAAGAACTTGGTTGGAGGACGATATTCAGCACTTAACAATGCCGTCGAATCCCGCCGTTTCGAACGCTACGGGATCGTCGAAGTCGTCGGATACCTTGCGTTTCATCGGAAACGCGATGGGCTTTTCCGCTACGATCGCTCCTTCGATCGATCCGATCCCCTTCTTGGAAAACCTCATGTCCGATGCGATGCAATCAGAACGTGAAACGTCCATCGGTGAGTCGCCGCTCGGTGAGTCGCCCCTCGGTGAGTCGCTGAGGGGTGAAGAATCGAGTATGGCTGCGACACCAAACTCACCCTGGCCCGCTGAAACGGTCGAAATTGAATACCATCTCACGCCCGTTCCGTC
>JAYVBW010000640.1:0-5900 GCA_043750255.1 Pirellula sp. | reverse complement strand
AGTCTCTGGAGTGACTCCCCAATTCGATGGCGACGGAATCGAACGCCACATTTCGATTTCATGGCGCAGAGCGTTGATGATTGGCGTTGGGTCATATTGCTGCGAAGTAGTCGATAGTCCTAGCCCTTCATCGAAGATAAATTCAGTTTGTGTCTTGCTTTGCTTGCGTTTTCTGGGTTTTGGAATCGGCGAAATGAATTCAGCGCCGCGCCGCTGCTCGATGATTTTCTGGGTGGGCTGCCCTTGCTTGTCGAGCTCCTAATGTCGCAGCGGACAAACATAGGGAGAATTAAGAATTGGATGCTCGAAGAAAGGATTGGACATACACGGTGTGGAGTCGTCAGGGTACACTCTATGCAACTAATTTTTGATTTAGGAAATTGTGAGCTGGGGGATGTTGCGCTATGTGCAGTCTAGGAAAACGGATCCGTGATTTGGCAGTTGTTTTATTGACTGTTTGCTTCTTTTGGCTTCTCAATTTCTGTGCTCCAGTTGACGCTCAATGGGTGCCGCAGGTGTTGCCCGTAGAGCTGCAGGTTGGATATGCAGTCCGAACGCTGGATCTCAGCGGCGATGGAAAGCTAGACATCTTGATCGCGGATAGCAAGCGGTATCTATGGTTGGAGAACCCGAGTTGGCAAGCTCATGTAATCTATTCGACTCCGAACGCCAAGAACGACAACGTGTGCATGGCTCCGTACGATATCGACGGTGACGGCAAGATCGATTTGGCGATCGGGCATGATTGGCAACCCAACAATACGAAATCGGGCGGCGAAATAGGATGGCTGAAATCGCCCAGTGATCCGCGCCAACCTTGGATTTACACCAAGATCGCGGAGGAACCAACAACCCATCGTATGAATTGGGGCGATTTAAATCGTGACGGGCGTTTGGAATTGATCGTGTTGCCCTTGAAGGGCCGCAATACGACGGCTCCGGGATTCGATCAAGCTCCGGTGCGGATCCTGCAATTCGAGATTCCGAGCAAGCCCGAGTCCGATCCATGGGCAATGAATGTTCTCGATGAGTCGAGGCATGTCTCACATAATTTTGAAATCGTCGACATGAACGACGAAGGTAACACGGACATACTGGTGGCGAGTTATGAGGGCGCTACTCGTCTCATGTTTACGAAGAACATGAAAAAGTTCATTTACCCGCAAGGCATGGGGCATCAAGGGGTCGCACCGGCACGCGGTTCGAGCGAAATTCGACTCGGTCACTTGACCGGTGGATCGAGTTTTATTGCAACCATTGAACCATGGCATGGCGACGAAGTGGTTGTCTATTCCAATGACCCAAAAAGAGGCCTACGTTTCATGCTTCGTGACGTTATCGATAAAGAGCTCAAGTGGGGACATGCAGTCGCTTGCGCAGACCTCGATTTCGATTCGGACGAGGAGATCGTGGTTGGAGTTCGCGACAATGCTGACGCACCGCATCGTTGTGGAATTCGCGTCTATGACTTTGCGGGAGACAAATGGGAAAGGACTTTGATCGAGCCTGGCCAAGTTGCGGTCGAAGATATGGTCGTTGCCGATTTAGATGCCGACGGTCGCAAGGATATCATCGCGGTCGGCCGAGCAACGCACAACGCTGTCATCTATTGGAACCGTCGTTAGCGAGATCAGTCAGGCAAAGCACTAAGGTAGATCTTTGACACAGCGAAAGCCAACGTGCGAGGCACCGGTATCAATATCTCCCTTGCCTCGTGTTCCGATCATATAGCGAGCGCAGTATTCGCTGCTGCAAAGAAAGGAACCGCCTCGGTGCACGCGTTTGATAATACCTGGCTCCTCGGGGTCCCAACTACTGATCGGTCCCTTGGGGTTTTCTAGGACCTTGCCAAGTTCCTTACGATTGCGATACGTATCCGGGTGGTAAAAATCGCTGCACCATTCCCAAACGTTGCCTGACATATCCATCAAGCCATACTTATTTGGTTTATACTGTCCGACTGGGGCCATCCCTTTGAAGCCGTCGTCGGCCGTGTCTAAGTGTGGGAACTCCCCTTGATAAGCATTGCACTGCCATTTGCCATCGATTAGCAATTGGTTGCCCCACGGATACGCTTGTTCCTCAAGTCCACCGCGAGCGGCCCATTCCCACTCTGCTTCCGAGGGCAAACGTTTGCCCGCCCATTTTGCAAAGGCTTCTGCATCCGCATAGGCAATGTGGACGGCGGGATAGTCCATGAGTTTTGCAATCGTACTTTTCGGTCCTTCAGGATGATTCCAGCACGCTCCTGGAACATAACTCCACCATTCCATGAAGTTGAATAGCGATACAGCTTTCATTGGTGGGGTAAAGACGACGGAACCCGACTTCAATTGATCGATTGGTACCTGTGGGAAGTCAGCAGGGTTCAATTCGCGTTCGGCGATCGTTTTGTAGTCTGTCGCCTCGACGAACTTGGCAAACTCTCGGTTTGTGACTTCTGTTGTGTCCATCCAGAATGAGCGAATCTTGACTTGGTGCTTGGGCATGCAGTCTTCGAAACCCTTAATGAGGCCAGTACAGCACGGTCTATTTGCAAGATTTGTCTGGCGAACTTCAAGGATCGCTTCAGGCGAAGGTCCACCCATGACATACGTACCGGATGGGACGAGAACCATACCTTGCGGATCTTCGCACCAACCGCTCGGGGTCCGAAGCGTGATCATCAGAAAGAGAATTGCAAAGACAATCAAAACGACTGGACGTCTACAAATTGGAAATGCATGCATTTTGGCGAGAGCTTAAAATACTCCGTCACCAAAATTTCGCTTGTCCGCGTTACTACTCGCGCTGGCGCTGTTCTTTTTATCAGCATCCAAAAAGTGCGGCTTTGGAACGGAGGGAGATTCGATTGGACTGGCTTGGGAGTTTGGTTGAATTTCTGTATGAGTCGCTTCTACGTACTCATCATCATACCTTGATTTATAGTCTGGTTGTTTCGCTCTATCCAATTCGACCAAATACTCACGAATCACAGAATTTTGGATCAAATCCCTACAAGCCTGATTGATAGGGTGGGCAATGTCGGCGTACATCTTGTTCGAGCCGCCTCCTCCCTCAACCTCCCGCACATCTTGCGGGCCTCGCAATCGTGTTCCGCATTGGTTGCAATAGCTGCTGCGCAGATGGTTCTTGTTTCCGCATTTTCCGCAGCGAGCGGACATTTTTCGACTCGGCATCGCGACGAACGGACCGTTGACTCCCTCAATAATCTTTAAGTCTCGAATGACGAAAGAATGGTCAATCGTTATGGAACAGAAAGCCCGAAGGCGATCTTCCGACTCTTCCATCAATTTGATGCGAACCTCAGTGATTTCCATGGCGATGACTGTACTCCCTTTTTTCATGAGTTTTTTAACTCACGGTTCGTTTCGAATTCCATTGACCTGCTCTTCGATCCCTGATGACTGCCACGACTTTGCGTAATACGCTCGCATCCCTCCGTTGGTCCGCATCTCACTAACTATCTTCTCGGCTTGTTCGGGTGATGTGCACAAACAAAATCTGGCCGATCCACTCCCGGACATGCATTGACCGCGATGGTCATACCGATCAATCCACCTTCTCGACCTTTCTATCCAATCGGTAGCCCGAACGGCAGCAGATTCAAGGCGGTTGAACATACCCCCTCCAACGGTATTTACATCCCCCTCTTTGAGGGCTGTCAGGAGCGTTTCGGGGTGTTCTCGTTGCCTTCGAAAAGGTTCGTGTTCCAATTGCGCAAAAATATCCCTAGTTCCACACCCTCTTGGTGGGTGCACTATAGCAAAGTGCAGTGGCTCCAAGCACTTCACTGGTTCGATTGTCTCGCCTTTACCGGTACATCGAGCTAGCCAGAAGCCATTGCAATGTCCCTCCAGAAAAAAATTGATGTCACTGCCAAGTTCGCTTGCAATCAATCCTGCTTTACCAAAATCATCATTCGTTCCCCATAATAATAAACCTAGGATCAAGGCGGCGGCTGCGTCAGCGCTACCACCACCGAGGCCCGACATCGCAGGAATGCGTTTGATCAACCGGACACTTGCACCTGAGCACATTTCCCCCCCCGTGAACGATTGATTCAACGAGACACGCAGCATATCCAATGCACGAATGATCAAGTTGCTTTGATCTGCGGGAATACGCCACGCCAGATCTTCGCCATCAATGGATTGACCGGAGCCGTCTGGAAACTCAATAAAAAGTTCGAGCAGGTCATCCTTTCGACGGGTAATTTCCAACTCATCTACCAGCGAGACTGCCATCATCACTGTATCCAAGGAATGAAAACCATCATTCCTTTTACCTAGGACTTCCAGGAACAAATTCACCTTGCAGGGAACCGTAACTCGAAACCCGCCCAGCGACTTCTCGATAATCATAGACCCATGCTCGGGTAAGCATCCTGGATAGCTAGTCGACGTCTTTACTATACCACACAATGTACGCATTTTGCCCAGCCGGGTCAATCGAGCAAGACCGTGTTGCAAGACAAGTCAAACCTTGTCGACTGCAACGATTCTTTTGTTAATGCTCGTTTTGCCGCGCCTTCCTTTACTTTGTTTCGTGGCAGCGCTGGGCTTAATGCAGCGATTGTGCTCGATGGTCCGATAAGTTGAGTCGTGACGTTTGAATGGATCGAATGTCATTTACCTGTTTTGCTTGCACATTCGATGGAACTGCATGCGATTCGATCAAGTTTTTTTGGAAATTGTTCAGACTGCTATGACAAATCGCACGCGAGTTCGCAACTGGATTATAAGTGGATGCATTGCAGTATCCTGTGTGTCAGGCTGCCGACCCACGGAGCGTTTTCGAGCATGGCGAGACAGTTCGGAGGTATCGTACTTCCAAAATTTCGTAACGCAAATTGAGTACCCGGATGTTAATTTGCCAATCTCTCCCACGACTGCCCAAAGTCCGATGCCTCTGTCCATTGAGAACCCTGCTGAACTGCCGACGTTTGAGCTGACACTGCAGCAAGCCATTCACGCATCTTTGCAAAGCAGCGATGTGCTTCGGTCGCTCGGCGGGCAAGTCGTCACAGCACCGACAGGTCAAGCAGCCAAATTCGACGTAGCCTTGACAGACCTCAATCCGCAAATTGGAACTCAGGCAGCCCTGGCTGCTTTCGACGCGCAAGTAACGTCGCAATTGTTTTGGGCAAAGAATGATCGGCCACAAAACAATAGCTTCACCCAGTTATTTCAGCCGGTCTTCAACCAAACAACTGGCAATTATATCAACCAAATTCAAAAACGTACCGCCACGGGTGCTCAGTTCGCCCTCCGAACGAATGTGTTATACGACCGCAATAACAATCCCACTCGCTTGTTCAAAAGCGATTTTACCGGCTTCCTCGAAGCCGAATACCGTCAGCCGTTAATGGCGGGATCTGGAACGACATACAATCGAATTGCGGGGCCGACCACGATACCGGGACAGTACAACGGCGTGCTCATTACGAGAATCAACACGGACATTTCGCTCGCGGACTTCGAGGCCGGTGTGCTGCGATTAATCAACGACGTGGAGGGTGCCTATTGGGAACTCTACTTTGCTTACCGTGCGCTCGACGCGCAACTTGGCGGTCGCGAAAGTACGCTCAAAATCTGGCAGCGCATCAACGAACTTAGAAAAGTCGGCTCACGCGGTGGTGAAGCGGATGTAGAGGCGCAATCCAGATCCACCTACTATCAATTCGCTGCCCAAGTTAACGATGCGCTGGCTGGAACTTCGGGCTTGTACGCTGCCGAACAGCGATTGCGTTATGTAATGGGATTGCCTCCGACCGATGGACGATTGATAAAACCTTCCGATCAGCCTCTCCAAGCCGAAGTTACTTTCGACTGGGAAGCGTCGCTAAGCGATGCATTAACTCGACGCGTTGAGGTACGTCGGCAGGAATGGACCATCAA
>JAYVBW010000639.1:0-10883 GCA_043750255.1 Pirellula sp. | reverse complement strand
TCGTGTTGCAATCGATGGCGACGCATGGCCAGGGCTAGCTGATAAACGAATAACTCTTGGAAAATAAATCGGTGCCTGGCTTCGTTGGCTTCCTCGAGGGTGTTTGGTTGATGGATGGCTCGCAGCGCTTGTGTAATTCCGAGGAGAGGAAATGTTCCCTTTTCGGTACTTCCGACGGAATGGTTGCGAGCGGATTCGGCGGGTTGGTTGGCAGAGAGCCGGATCGAATCCGATAACGCTTCATCAATAGAATCCGTTAGGTTTTCGAGGACCGCTGCCACCGCGCTAGCGACGTGACGTTGCTGAAGTCCCTCCGTGAGTGGATAGACGGGAAGGGGCTTGGCTTCGGGCAACGACTGGCCAGGAGCCAGAATCGTTGTTTCTGGGTGCCGCATTTCGAAAGAAATCCCAGTCGACTTTGCCATTCCGGTCGCGATTACGCGCATACCGTGCAAAAACTGTTGTCTTCGAAAGGGTTGATTGTACCAAACACATCGTACGTAGCCGCCGCCATCGATAGCCAGCAGGATTCCAACACTGCTGCGTCCCTCGAAGCTGACGCGTTGATCTATATCAACAATTTGCCCGATAACGCTAGCACGAAAGCCTGGTTCAAGTTCCGTGATGGACTGGTATGGAGCAATATCCTGATAGCTTCGCGGAAACAAAAATAACAAATCCGTCGCTCGACGTACGCCAAGTTTGTGAAACAGCTCGACTCGTTGTGGTCCGATTCCTGGGATATATTGCAATGGAGTGCCAACTTCAACCGGCGGGGCACTTTGAGAAGTGGTTTTTTCGGGAACCGAGGGAGGCTGAGATTCGGAGCCCAGTCGACTTAACGATTTCTGAAGTGGATCAATTGGAGACATGTTTTGAAAGCGAGGTTGTCAGGTTGCGGTTCCTGCGGATAATGGGGACTCAAAGTTGACTATTCCAAAAGTTAACTAATCCAAAGGAGTGCTTAACGTCGTGTTTGTCGCTGCATCAACTGATTGTTTCCCTAATCTTCCGTTCCCAGATGTGATCGAGGTACTTAGCGACCTGGAATTCACCTGCGTGGAAATCGTATTTGACGATAACGGAACGCAAATGCCTCCTGCCAGAATCGTGGAGGAATACGACGAATGCTTGCGTTTAGTGCGTGATACGCATCGTCTGGACATCTGCAGTTATACCGTCAAGATCGCGGCAGAGGGTGAGGTTCACTACGAACGATTTGCCAAAATCTGCGATCTGGCCAAGGCCACCAAGGTCGTTTCCTTGACGATTCCGAGCGGTGAGCATGGCACTCCATTCAATCAGGAAGTCGAGCATCTTCAGAAATTAGTAGGAATTGCAGGAGACCGCGGGGTCCGGATCGGGCTAAAGAGCCAGATCGGTCGTTTGAGCGAAGATCCAGACACCGTTAAAAACCTTTGTGACTACGTTCCAGGCATCGGCTTGACACTGGACCCTAGCCATTACTTGTGCAGCAATAACCGCAACAAGAACTACGAAAAATTGCTTAAGTACGTTTATCACGTGCAATTGCGAGACTCGAAAAAAGACCAATTGCAAGTCCGAGTTGGACAGGGCGAAATCGAATACGGACGCATCATAACGTTACTACAAGGGGTCGGCTACGACCAAGCGTTGAGCGTTGACATGACTCCGATGGAAGGCATGGATATGCGTCAGGAACTACGAAAGCTGCGGTTGTTGTTGGATAGTTTGCTGTAGGCGACCCCCGAAACGATCAGTTTGCACTGGTCAAAACGGTTTCCGCCCAAGGTTCGAAAATATCATTGGCCGATTCTGCGGTGGTCCATCCCAGCAAATACCTTAGTTTACTACCAGAGACACGCAAACGGGGAATGCGAAACGTGCCGTCTATATGTATCGGTACGTATTCAGGTGTAACGACAAAAACTCGATCTTGCGCGTACATGCAGACCATTGTCGCGGACGAGTTAGCAACCGTTTCCTGTTCTGCTCGGATTACGATATCAGCCCCATCAACCGTAACCGTTCCTGTCAATCGCGGCAGTCCATCAACAAACTTTTTTTCATGCGCTGCGAGAAGATCCAACCGGGACTCGTATGATGCGATGACGAAGTCGAGCGACGTGCCGCATTTTTGAAGAAGGATTCGCCAAAGTTCGGTGGGCTTTACCGCCGGTGGCAAGCGAGAGTCGCGAAGGGCTTCCAGCATTCGGCGAGGGAGTGTCGGACCACCCGCGTCTAACAGTGCATTAGCAACGACATAACCGAGAGGGTAAACAATATTGGGATCTCGCTTACGGTTCAAGGCTTCGTCATCGCAAAGAACGTTAAAGGGCACGCGCCCGCGCGAGTCCGTTCCTACCGCCCATCGATTCATACGCTGTCGCTCTGCTAAGTTGTAGTCGCCATCGCCTTCCAACTGCGCCGCCGTCGCAACCCCCTCGTGAAACATCCGCATCGCATTGAAATGATCGGTCGCTCTCCCATTGCTGAGTTGCTCAATAAAAACATGGGCTGTTTCGTGACGCAATGTTTCAAAAAAATCTTCATTGCTGGTTGCAATCGCCAGCGGCACTCGAATCTTCGTCCAATTAGTTTGTCCGGATGCGTGGCTACTAACGGCGCTCGCCACATCGACAACTATGCGAGCCGAGGGTGCAGCGGGATGCTGAAAGTAAGCTCGCGCCTGCTCGTGTACTTTGTCTACACTCCAAAACAGTTGGTCGACAGTTTCACGCTGAGACTCCTTAAAAATCAATTCGTAATATTCCGATTCGTACTTTGCGAAACTATCGAGCGTCGCGGAAGCCGTGGGGGCTAGCGATTCTTTTTTAGCGGACATACCGGCAGCACCCTCCTCAGGTGATTTCGACTCCTTGTCTTCATCGGAGAACATAAAACTAATGGCATATATCCAAACAAAAATCGCAGCTGCGCGGCCAATGTTGGTTAGCCATCCGGCGAACTTCCATACTGACATTCGATCCAACCCGCGACTTATAAAACCATCTTGCCATTGAAAAGCGATGGCTGAACACGACCAAGCAAGAGTGGCCAAGAACGAGTGTCCGACAATTTGCTTCCATGGCAGAACAAGATTATTTTCGGTCAAGAGTGGTGAAAGCAAGTTCGGAGTATCAAACCATTCAGCCAGGGGGCTGCTCGTCGTTCGAAACCATACAATCGCCAACAACGCTAATCCAGCTATCAGCGGAAACCATAGCCTTGCAAAGGAAAATAATACAGCCGCCCCGACGACCGTTATTCCCAAAAGAACTCCAAGGCTTGTTTGCGCTATTACTTCAGTTGCTGCAATTGGCTTGGCTAAGGAATTCATCGAAACCCAAGCAAACAACAGCCCCAACCCGTGCGAAACCGTCTTCTCAAACAGCACCACTAAAAAAGCTGCCAACGCCTTGTGAATAAAGATCGAAAAACGGCTAATCGGCAATGCGTCGAGGAAGCTCTGCGTTTGTTGATCACGCTCTCGGCCAAGCACCGAAATGCCAATAATAATCCCAAAAAACAAAGTAGGTATGATCTCGTCCGCAACGCTTTTGTTGGTATCGGTCGGCATGTCGGGAAAGTCAGTCCCAAGAATGTAGAGCACGTCAATGCCATATACTAAACCGATCAAGAGAATGCAAAGCCGTAGCTCCGACAGCTCCTTTCGCAACAGAGTAAAATTCATGGTTTTGTCCCCAGATCTACGCGAAGCGATTCTGTCCACCTTTTAGCAAACAAAGCAAGCTCCAAGTCTGTCGATAATCTTACTAGGTAAGGCACGTTGTACCATGCATCATGTACGGTCGCTCTGAAATCATGAGGTGCCTCGTAGGCGAGTACAGAACTGAGGAATCGTTGTTGACTCTCACTACTCACCTTTCCAACCTCAAGTATCCCTACAGCCGCCACCGTTGATTCTAGGCTGTCTTCTTTCAGTCGCTTCTTGAACTGTAACCAGTGGATCAAATCGTATTCAGTGACGATGACATCTCGAACCATTTCAGCATGCAACCGCAATTGGATCAATTCTTGCGGCGATTTGACCTTCTCTCGAAGTGGCCACCAAGTAGCAAAGCCGTGAAGTACCCAGCCTCTCGTGTCAGACTCCAATCGGTAATGTTGATTCGCTGCGAAAATCTTTTGTAGCAATCGAGCCTTGAGGGCTTCATTTGCCGGAGGCGTGGAAATCATATTGAGACGGATCAGATATCCTTGACGAGAGTCAAGCTCTCCATCTTCGAGTTCTTGCTCGTCCATGTCTCGCCGATGCACCATGAAAAGTTGTGGCAATCTCCTGCAGCCTAGATAGTCTGCCGCGCTTGCAAGCAGTTCCGCGGCCGACTTCGCATGCAACGTAAGTGCTTCATTTTCTTCGCCAGTCGGTTCCTTTACTGCTGCCGCCGCCGATACGTTTCCTGCCCTCAATACCACATCGATTGCGCCAGGAAGCTGTAACGAATCGGTTTTCTCCTTTCTCTCAGCAGCCGATCCAACCAGCATCGTCCCAAAGACACTCAGCGCGGTCAGTGCCATCTTTTCCCTGGCCGACATTTTCTCCGAAAGCATCGAGGCAAGGGTCGCGTCCCGTACGAGTCCTAACGCAAACCCGAAGCTAGTCATGACAACGATCAAAATGCACGTCATCCACAGCGCATTGAATGGAATCTCAAAGCGTTCATACGCAAATCTGTCGCTGACTAGTTCGAACGGTCCGAATCGAGTAATCATAACACCCGCTTCCTGTTGAGCCCAAAGCAACAAGCCGACGATTGCCAAACCAATGGCGATACGGTATCGCCCAAGGAACGCGTGAGTGAAAATCGCGGACCAACAAAACCAAGCCCATCCCAGTGTCTTAACCCAGAGTAGCAAGGCAAAACGGCTCGTCATCGCCTCGACGTTATTGGCAGACCAAAAAGTCACCCCAAGCAAGGCGCTTGCGACCACCAATACGATGACCAGTCCGAAACCATATTTTACGGCCAACATCATCCATCGATGCATGGGCAGACCCTCAAGAAACAATTGGGTACGTTGTCGGAATTCGGCCGCGATCAGTGCGTTCCCAATCACCAAGCATGCAATGGGGAAAAACGCAAACAACATGTGACCCAATAGTGCAAAGTTGCTTCCACCGAACTGAACCAACACTTCCATGTTTTGAAAAACAAAGAATCCCGTCGTTAGGAAAATGAGCACAAAAACAATCATGGCCCCATGCTGCCGCCATTCTTTCTCAATCAAACCGGAAATCACAGGTCGACTCTCCGAACACCGACACAGGCAATAAAAATATCTTCTAGCGAAAGCCGCTGTAGCTCGAAACCCTCCGGCAGACGAAGTTGCTCCCATTCATCTGACACAGCCCGAAATGTCTGGAGAGTTTTGCCGTCCTGCTTCCTCTCGTTCCACAATTCGAAGGAGCATGACAAATCAATTGTATCTCCTTGAAATGCAATTCGCCTCACCTCAGACCGAAGTTCGCTCAAGGGCCCTTCGAATCGCATACGGCCAGCGTGAACGATCCCAATGCGATCTGCGCATCGTTCTACCTCATCTATAAGGTGTGATGAGAAAAACGTCGTGCGGTGATGTAGACGTGCTTGTGCGACAATAATTTCCATAAACTCTCGGCGTGCTACCGGATCGAGTCCCGCAGTGGGCTCGTCTAGGATTAATAGGTCAGGCTTGGGCGCGATCGCCAAAGCCAGAGCCAGCTTGGCCTTCATACCCCCTGAAAGTTGCGAGACTCGCCTCTTTTCCGGAATCTCAAAGACCTCAAGCAAGCGAGAGAACTCATCCTTCTGCCATTTTGGATAGAACGAGGCAACGAACTTGCCAAGCATTCGACAGGTCATCCAGGGATAAAAGAATTGTTCCTGCGAAACATATCCAATATGCCGCTTTAACTCAACGCTTGTCCTCCGCGTGGTTTTACCCATCAAACAAATCGTGCCAGCTTCGGCAGCGATGATACCCATAAGCATTCGGATGGTAGTCGTCTTTCCTGCACCATTCACACCCAGAAAACCGTAAATCTCACCTTTTCTTACGGATAAATCAATTCCATCGACTGCCGGAACACTTCCAAAGTGCCGCTTCAAACCTCTGACTTCAAGCACGTTTTGCACGCGGGATTCAACCATCTTTTTTAACACCCAGCGCGTAAAATTTAAGGACATGCATTCCAACTGGCGAACGATATAGTTCGTCGGTGGTTTCCGCCAAAGGCCACGGGGACCGCTGTGCCACTCGCGATCTAAACCGTTTGGGCTCCACACATGCCTGCAGGACTTCTACAGGGCCATCGATTTCTACAGGGCCATCGATCTTGCTTCGGGTAAGTTAGTAATTTCAGGCAGCATTTTAGGTGGATTGCCCCGTACAAGTCCAGTCCATAATCCAAACACCACGAAAGCGCCCTTGAATGAATTTGCCCACTACCTTGTCTTCTTGGTGGGCTCGAGTACCAATATTTTGGCAGAGCAAATGCATCCACCACGCAACATCGTTTAGCCGTTTCCGAATCGTCGCTAGCTTGTCCGGATCATTGCGAAGCTATCCGAAATTTCACCGACATCGGGTCGCGACCAGAGGATTGGTTGCTGGGCATTCACAAGCTCGCGACAATCGCCGATTCGTGCTGCCGTCGAGAGCAAACGTCGTTCAAGGTCGTGCCAAACTGGAAAAGCTAATCAAACTCAGGCCGACTGCCCTGCCAATGGTCTCACCATATCTTGATGGTGCGAAACCAGATTGAAGAGCGAACCGTCGACTGGTCGGTTGGGGCTAGAATTTATTTTTCGAAGGGATCGCCTAGTTGTTTGGACTCCTCTTGCATTTTGGCAACGAATCGCTGGTCTTGAATGCTCAAGCGAGACAACGATACCGATACTTCTTGGCCATCGGTCTTCTTTAAGACAACCTTATCGCCGTTGACACCCAGGTAAATCGCTTCCACCCTGAAACTACCTGAGCTATCGGACCATGTTCGAGTAGCACTGGTACTAAGGTTACTTCCTACGGATTGGGTCGCTGTCGCGGGTGACTTGTCGGGGCGCTTCGGTTGTATTACTTCCTTCGGCGCAAGCTGAATCTGATTACGCAACACGGTTGCAGTTCTTTTCCCCCAGCCACGATAGCGCGTAGCCACATCGCCATCTGGCAACAGGTCCGTGATTTCCGCCGCTTGCCAAACACGTCCATGCTCTCGTATTTGCACAATCTGTCCGATGAAGAGATCCGTGGTAGCGTCCACCATGAGTTCAGTTGCCCCGACGAAGCCCGTCCCTTCGTATTGTTTGTTAACTCTATGAATCGGGTCAATTTTCTGAAGAACACTATCTGCTAACGACGCAAAGACATCGCTTGACTTTGCGATTTTTCGAACAGCATCGACTAACTTGGGATCGGATTCGAGCAATTCTTTTTGCATCAACTTGCTCAATGCGCCATGCTTTTTTGTGCTAGTCGTGGAATCGAGATCGGAGAGCAACTCCTCCAATTCCTTTCCGACAATGAGTGTTGCAGCCGCTGCTTTGCGTTCCTCCAGCAACTTCTGAGCCTTCTCTAGATTGGTCTTCGCCTCCGCCTGAATAGCTGCCAAACGTTCTTCCGAAAGTTTCGTGAACTTGACTCTAATCGGAAAAGTCGTGGTTGTGTTTCCGTCCTTAATGCTAAGTGAATACTGCATTTCAGTCGCTGACGGCAGGTGGTCTTTCGTGTCGAAGCTCCATGTTCCTTTTCCCGTCATTTGAAACGATTCGCGATCACCCGTCTCTGGTGTCTTCAGTTCGTAATTCTTTTCGACCGTCACAACCCCTGATTCCGTACGCGCGATCGAGTAACGCGTAAGCTCCGATGCTGACTGCATGCGTTCGGCTGTTTGGAAAGCAAATGGGCCGAACGGGCGGGCGGTGAATCGCAAATCGTTCGATTCATTAGAGATGGAGACACCTGCATCATTGGTCCAAGACTTTTTTTCTTCTTTTGGCAACTGTTCAAATGGTATCAGTGAAAGATTGCCTAAAAGAAACGGGAGCTGAGACGATCCATCAAGCGTAAGCACCTGCCCTGAACGAGTCAGGCTCATCACATTCTTGGTGTGTGCTTTGCCAGAGAAGCTGTTTCGAGTAAAGATACTTGGGATGGTTGGAAGACGAGGAAAGGATCGTCCAAAGTCTTGCTCCCGATTAGCGTTCGGTTTGGTTTGTTCATGTAGACCACCTTGAAACTGCAAGCGAACGAGTTGGTCATTGACCATCGTGACGTTGTAGTTCACGATTCCGGTGTAGGTAATCAGATTACTCGATGTATCGATTTGAATATCGTACTCGAACGAAGCCTTTTGGTCCTTCATCAAGTCGTACTGCAGAATTTGCCCTTGTGAGCACTCCACATTGATTGCGAAGATCGCCACAGCTCCAACAATGATAAGAAATCGTTGCATAGGAACAATCTATGAAAGAAGCGTTGTCGTTTTGCCTAGCTCCAAAGCTAGCACCGTTTTCATGATAATCGCAATAGCGGCTTTAGCCAAGTTCTAACGCCGCGTAGATCCTTTGCCCCCAGTCGACTAGTTCGACTGGAGCGAACGGATCATTGGCTAGAAGAACTTATTGCATGTATTCGTTGGCTCCCAGACGGGCTTGTCCCGTCTGATGCAGAGGTTCTTTAGCTATGTGAACGAGGGGTCACACCATTTTATCGGGTGGGTAGTTGTTTTTCGGTTTTCTGTGTGGTTCAATTTCGGAACGAACTTATGACTTCGATCATTCTTTCACGCAGGTTACTGCCATGGCCAGACTCGCGCGTGCGGAAGTGTTCGATCCTAGCAAGGTTGCTGTCCTACACATCTGCGCAAGGGTGGTGCGCAGATCCTATCTTTTTGGCATCGACCCGGTTTCTTGGAAAAACCACGATCACCGAAAGATTTGGATCGAAGATCAGCTTAAACTCCTCGCCGCGAACTTCGGGATTGACCTACTTTCGTTCGCGATTCTTTCGAATCCAGTGACTACACTTCGGTACAGCGTAGGATTCAGTCTTTGCAGCAAGCGGTTTCTTCGACAACGAACAATGGGACAACAGCCGACTCTTTCATGGCATCACCTACCGTCACTCACCCTTGAAATGGTCGGCGATGAGGGCGAGGACGGCGTCGTTGCAGGCCTTGTCGTTGGCCTGGTTGCAGGCAATGACTACGGCGAAGTCTTTTTTGGGGGCGAGCCAGGCGACGGCGTACCACATGGTGTTGCTCCCGGCGTGGGTGAGGGCGGGACCGCCAGCCCAGGGTTGGCCGTCGGCGATGATCCAGCCCATGGCGTATTTCGGCTCGCCGGGGGCGGGAGTGTGGAGCTTCTCGAGCGTTTCGGGTTTGACCAGTTTGGTTTTCGCCGACGGGAGGTTGGCGGCGACGAATTTGGCCCAGTCTCCGATAGAGCAGTGGACGATGCCAGCGGGACCGATGGCGACGGGATTGTCGGCGCCGGGGCCGGGCTCGACGGGGGAGCCGTCGGCTTTGTGGCCGCGCGGTTGGTCGTTTTTCGCGGGCGCGCCGAAGCCGGCTGTGGTCATGCAGAGCGGGCGGAAGATCTTTTCACGCATAAGGTCTTCCCAGGATTTGCCCGTCACCTTCTCGGCCATGTGGCCAGCGATGGAGAAGCCAGCGTTGGAGTAGATGAACTTCTCGCCGGGAGTGGCTTCGGGCGGTTTAGACGTGACGCCCTGGAAGAGCAGTCGGCGCGCGCTCGTGGGCGTGCCCTTGTGCTGCCAGAGTTTGCACCAGAGTTCATCCTTTTCGATCGCACTGTGTGCGCCGCCCCGATGGGTGAGGAGTTGTTCGAGCGTGACGGCCTGGTACTGGGGGTGCATGGATTTCTTCAGCTCGGGGAAGGTCTCGCCCAAGGTCTGACCCCATTTTAGTTTTCCTTCATCGACGAGGATGCCGCAGAGCATGGCGGTTAGCGCCTTGGTGTCGGAGCCGATGTGGAAAGGGTCGTCGGAGGCGATCTTGTCGGGCTTGCCTCGCGTGCGGACGCCAGCGACGCCGACGGCGACGATCTCGCCGTTGCGGACGACGGCGGCGGCCATGCCGGGGACGTCGTGCTTCTGGATGATGGGGGTGAGGAGCGAGGAGACGTCCTTTGGCGGTGGGGTCTCGGCGTGGACCGTGACGGGGATGAGGCAGAGAAGGGTGATAGCGATGGCGAGAATGGATTTCATAAGCGCGGCTCCATGTTGGGATGTCATACGCACCGACCGGTTGTTCGCACATCACACCGCCAAAAGAACCTAGGTAAGTCCTGGGTTTGGGGCGGGAGCCATTCGAATAAAATCTGGCGACTCAGACCCGAGAAGCTGACGCGCAAACGTCAGTCTCAAATTTCCAACCCCAAACCCAACGAACAAAACAAACATGATCATTCTCGATCTCGACCTCGGTAAGTTCAATACCATGTGCTGCCTTTTTGACTCCAAAACTCGCAAACACGGGGAATCATGGGGTCAGCGACGGTCTTAATATTTGGCAAGTGCCGATTCAAAAAATGGTAACTTTTTGAATTCCTTTTTGTGTTTTGGGTAGGAGCGAATTTGTACTTGGAGCCAGCCCCAAACCCCGGGATTTTTTGAGGCATAGGCTCGGAAAATCATTCTCTTTTTACCTTCGGTATGCTCTACTTGTACGCGCACGGTCAATCAGAACAAGGCTCTGTGGGGACACAACCTTGCTAGGGATAACCGTGCCGATGGGAATTCATCGAGGGCGTTTTGATTACAACTCAAGACGCTCTTTTTGTTATCCATAGCTGGTCTGTCTTGATCAGTAGGTTTAGGATCGTAATCAGCTTTCGCATACATGCCACGATTGCTACCTTCGATTCCTTTCCCTT
>JAYVBW010000638.1:0-2715 GCA_043750255.1 Pirellula sp. | reverse complement strand
TCCGACAAGGAGAAACGGCAAGAAAAAGCGAGGGAGATTTTCGCGGATGCCGCAAATGCCCAAAATAATGGTGCCTTTCCGCTAGCGATTGAGCAATGGGACAAATTGCTCAAGGAGTACCCTGCCGATCCGTTGTCATCGAGCGCGAGCCATTTTCTTGGCGTTTGCTACCTGCAGCAGGAGAAGCCAGATTTCCGAGCTGCAATTGAGCAATTCAAGATTTCTCTCAAGGACACTGAATTGAAGCAACGCGAGGAATCGTTAGTCAACCTGGGTTGGAGCCTCTATCAACAAGGGATTTTGGCCGAAGGCAATGATCGCAAGCAATCCCTTAGCGAATCAGCCAAGGTACTCTCGGCGCTCATTGAGAAGTACCCAGACGGTAGCTTTGCTGACAAAGCGATGTTTTACGCAGGCGAAGCCGAATCTCGATTGGGCAACCTCGACAAAGCGAATTCGCACTACAGCCAACTGTTGCAAAATCACTCCATGGACACATCGACGGTCCGTCCTGATGCTTTGTTTGGGCTAGCGCTTACATTTGACGAGCAACAGCAACCAAAACTTGCAAAAGAAAACTACGATGCTTTCCTAGCAAAGTATGCGGGGCATCCGCTTGCAAAGGAAGTGCGCCTGAGGGCTGCCGAAATCGCGATTAAGGACGATTCTGCAGACGAAGCAGTTCAATTGCTGGAGCAAGTCGTCGCGACTAAGGACTTCGAGAATAGCTGGAACGCGGACTACGCACTCTATCGCTATGGATTTGCATTAGCAAAGTCGGGCAAGTTTAAAGAGTCTGCCGACATCTATCAAAAGCTTGCGACTCAATTCCCTAAGTCGCAATACTCGCAAAACTCATCGTTGGCTGCAGGCCAAACACTGATGCGGGACAAGAAGTTCGAAGAGGCCTTAAAAGCGTTCGCTCCCTTGCTCGTTTCCAAAGACGATCGAGCTGCGGAGGCAGCTCACTGGATGTGCCAAATCGTAATCATACAAAGCAAGCCAGCGGAAGCGATTCCGATTGCCCGAAAAGCGCTCGAGTGGGGCGACAAAACTCCATCGGCTGTATTGTTAAAGATGGATCTTGCGGACGGGCTCTCCGCTTCGACAGACGGCAAGGCTGAAGCCCGGACACTTTACGAACAAATCGCGGTCGAAAACTCAGACGATGCAATCGCGCCACGAGCAACCTACAACGCAGCCTTCGCAGCCCTATCGGTCGGTGCCCTAGCCGATGCACAGCGGTGGAGTGAAGCGTTTGCAAAACGATTCTCGAGCGATGCACTCGCTTCCGATGTGGCCTATATACGAGCTGAATCGACTCTTCAATTGGGCCAGTACGAATCGGCCGCAACAGCGTTTGAGCAATTGATCACGTCTGAGCCAAAGAACCCGATGCGTTCATCTTGGGAGATTCGACTCGCCGCTGCTCAGTATTTGAGCGGCAAGTATGAAAAGACTCTGGAAATTACATCCAAGGCCATTAAGGAAGAGCAAGATCCACTCGCTCGTGCAGAGTCCCTGTTCCTGCATGGCGCAAGTCTCTTGAAGCTCGAGAAATTCGAGCAAGCGATCGACTCGCTCCAAAAATCAAATCA
This sequence comes from Pirellula sp., assembly GCA_043750255.1. Classification (GTDB taxonomy): domain Bacteria; phylum Planctomycetota; class Planctomycetia; order Pirellulales; family Pirellulaceae; genus JBKCUI01. The sequence continues at coordinate 1,117 of JAYVBW010000638.1, read as the reverse complement.
ATCGAATTCGACTTGGGGGCAAGCCGATGAAGTTCTTGTTATCTTGGCCGACGCACAAAACACGCTGGGTAAAAAGGAAGACGCGAAGAATACGCTGCAGAAAATACTTAAAGAGTATCCAAACTCCCGATTCAAACCTCAAGTGGAATTTCGATTGGGTCAACTCTCAGCAAGCACGAACGATTTTGAGCGAGCATTGATCGCTTATGATTCGGTACTGTCAACAACCAAAGACGAGTCGCTGCTCGCTTACGCTGCTTACGGCAAAGCATTTATCCTGATTCAAAAAGAGCAGTTTGCACCTGCACTACTACTTCTCGAACCCATTGCACTGGATACTCGCGAGGATGGTGTCGGTTACGAATCTAGAGTCGCAAAGGCAATTTGCCTTCGACAGCTTGGTAAGTCAAAGGAGGCAATCCAGGTACTCAGCCAATTGTTGCAGGCCAAGCTACCTATCGACCAGAGACCAAAGGCACTATACGAAATTGGCCTTGCCTACAGTTCATCCGAACAACTACGCGCGGCGATTACGACGTTCCAAAAACTGATTGATTCGCACCAAGACTTCCCATTGCTTGACAAAGTGTATTACGAACTCGGTTGGGCCTTGAAGTCCCAAGGAAAAATTGAGGAAGCCAATCAAGTCTTCCAAACGATGGCCTCGAAGTATCCAGAAAGCCCACTCGCGGCAGAGGCATATTTCCATATCGGTCAAGCGGAATACGAAGACTTGAAATTCGATCGAGCAATCAAAGCGTACACGGTTGCCGCCACTCGGAGTGTCGACGCCAATCTACAGGAAAAGTCGCTCTACAAACTGGGTTGGGCATTCTTCCAACAAAAGCAGTATGACCTAGCTATTGAACAGTTTCGAAAGCAAATTCGGGAATTTCCAAAGGGAAATTTGTTGGTTGACTCGTCATTCATGGTAGCCGAATGCATGCTCAAACAAGAGAAATATGTCGACGCTTGGCCACAATATGGAACTACTCGCCGCATGTTGGAGTCGGCGGCCGATTCTGATAACGTGAGCGAACAGGTCAAAGCGATGGTGTATTTGCACGGCGCTCAGTCGGCGAGAGAACTTAAGAAATGGGGAGACGTTGAGAATTGG
>JAYVBW010000637.1:0-5167 GCA_043750255.1 Pirellula sp. | reverse complement strand
TAGCCAAAGGGTCAATGCAACGACGATTAAAACGCGATGATTCATAATGGAAGTATTGGGGTTGGTAGGGTGGCGGTGGGGCGGCATCGAAAGCGGCGTTGCCAGTATTCTAACCAAGATAGACGTAGGTTTGTTCCTGTGCTCTCCGGTTTATCGAGACCGGACGACTCGCGCAGTTCCGCTAACAGCGAATTTTGTTTCGGGACAATCCCAAGCAAATGACTTGGATCTCGAAACGGCGCGTGCCGCATCTTGACTTGCGGGACTTGGTTGAATTCCTGGCCAGCCTCAGGTAGGCTAGTACTCTGTCCAAATTAGATTTTAGGGTAGCGGAGTTGAGAGCGTCACGATCGGGTCCATAACAACGTTAGATCGGTTCAAATGCACAGAAGAACAATTACCGGATTCAACGCAGTCGCATTGGCGCCAGCTTTATTGGCGTTGACGGCCATTGCCGCACCGATTGATGAACCAACCGGAGCGAATGTGCAGGATATCAGCTCACGTCGCGAGCTGTTCGTTGATCGGTACTTGATCGATCGACTCGACAACGCGACGCTCAAGCTCCATGAACCACAACTTGCTCCGGCCATGACCGAACCAGCCGACAACCTTGAATACGGGACCGTGATCAAGGACGGCGAACTTTTTCGGCTCTATACGCGCGAAGGCCGCGGAGCCAAGTTCGATGGTGATACTCCGGAGGTCACTCGTTACTGCGAAAGCCGCGACGGCATCCATTGGACGAAGCCGAATCTAGGGCTATTTGAGATTGACGGCAGCAAGGACAACAACGTCATCCTACACGAGGCGCCGTTCTGCCATAATTTCTCGCCGTTCCTCGACCGCCGACCGAAAGTGCCACCGGACGAGCGATTCAAAGCGCTGGCGGGAACAGTGAAGACGGGGCTCGTTGCGTTCCTTTCGGGAGATGGGATCCGCTGGCGAAAGCTGCAGCCCGAACCAGTCGTCACTTATACGAAGGAATACGCGTTCGACTCGCAGAACGTCTCGTTCTGGTCCGAGAGCGAGAGTTGTTACGCCTGCTACTTCCGCCATTTCCTAGGCAAGGAACTGCGGTCAGTCTGCCGCACAACATCACTCGATTTCGTAACGTGGACCGAGCCAGTGCCGCTCAAACCAAACTTCGACGGCGAGCATATCTACACGACGCTGACACATCCATATTTTCGAGCGACGCATATCTACGTCGCAACTCCAACACGTTTTCATCCTGGTCGTGGCGAGAGCACGGACATCCTCTTCATGACGGCTCGCGGCAACGGCCCCTTCGATCGTACGTTTCGCGAAGCCTTCATCCGCCCTGGCCTGGACCCGGCTCGCTGGGGTAATCGCTCGAACTACGCGGCGCTTAACATCGTTCCAACTGGCCCCACGGAGATGTCGATCTACACGACTCCCTTCCGTCGCTTTACGTTGCGGCTCGACGGCTTCGCGTCCGTGCATGTCGGCGCGGACGTCGGGGAGCTGGTCACGAAACCGTTGAAGTTCGCCGGCAAGGAACTCGTGATCAACTACTCAACCAGCGCTGGCGGCAGTATGAGAGTCGAACTGCAAGACGCCGCTGGAAAAGCGATCCCAGGCTTCACGCTCGCCGATTGCCGCAACCTAGTCGGCGATGCCATCGAGCAACCGGTCGCTTGGACCAAAGGCGGCGACGTCTCGTCCCACATCGGCCAACCGGTTCGCCTACGCATCGTAATGCAGGAGGCGGATCTGTTTGCTCTGCAGTTTCAGCCCGGTCAATAAAGCCTCAGCCGCGCAAGCCGGCCGATGAACCGCATAATCGCGTTAGTAATTTCCGAACCCTCGACGGGAACCGTTGCGGGACTAATCTCCAGGAGGAAGGGAACATCCGCATGACACGACAACTTCTCGCCGTGATGTTGTTGATGTTGAGCATCAAACTTGTTCTGGCTGGCCATACTCTAGCTGATGAGCCAAATATCGAGCAGCCGTGGATTGGCTACACGGAGCTGAAAACCAATCTGCCGGGTGGACGGCATGCGAACGTGCGGACAATGCGCGCGACGGTGGTTCGACCGGATGGATCGGGCCAAGCGAGGATCGCCGATGAACTCGCTGACGAGACCGATGCGTGGACTCAGTTCGCGGGCTGGTCGCCGGACGGAAAACAGGCGATCGTATCTCGCGGGTGGCAAGACGCAGCTAACGCGAATTGGGAAGAAGAGCATAAGACTTTTCGCATGGAGCCGAAAAAGTGGTTGCTCGATTCGTGCCTGGTCGCGATCGCAACAGGCAAGGTTTCGAACCTCACGGCCGTGGATCGAGTCAGCCACTACAATGGCGGTCTGTTTTTCATGCCTGAAGTGAAGATACTCGGCACGGCGGCCCAAGCGACGACCAATCGGCTCGGCTTCACGCCGCTGATCAACGGAGTGTCGAAACCGTTCGTGATGGATCTTGACGGGCGCAACAAGCAGGATCTGTCAAGCACGAACGCTGGGTTCACCTACGGTTACAGCGCGTCGCCGGATGGCAATCTCATCAGTTATCACGAGAACTATCAGGTCTACATCGCCAGAGCAGATGGCTCGGAGAAGCGGCATATCAATACCGGTCATCCCTTTGACTTCGGCCCACGCTGGTCGCCCGACGGAAAGTGGCTGCTGTTCGTCAGTGGCGAGCATTACGACTGCCATCCGCATATCGTTCGCCCCGACGGCACGGGCTTGAAGAAGCTCGCCGATCGAGCCGGTTATCGTGGCGTGACCGAGTTCCTCGATGTCGATGACTTCCACGGAGGAAGCAGCGACGTGCCGGTCTGGTCGGTGGATAGCCAGTCGGTCTTCTCCACCGCCAAGGTCGGCAACAACGTTGAGCTATTTCAGATCACACTGGACGGTGTGACCATTCAACTTACCAAGACGCTCGATGGCACAACGCACTATCATCCTACCCCGTCAGGGGACGGCAGGCAGTTGCTCTATGGTTCGAAACGCAACGGTATCCGGCAACTGTTCGTGATGACCTTAGCCGATCTCGGCGAGACGCAACTCACCCATCTCAAGATCGGCTTCGGAGCCATGTGGCCGCACTGGCAACCGGCTGAATCGGCCCAATCTCGACGCATCCCGTAGCGCCAAGGCTTTCGGCGAATTCGATTGCAATATTCCGAAACTCTTGGCGAGTTTCGCAAGCCGATTTGATTTGCTGGATTTGGTCAACTGAAACCGCTCAGACCTGAAAAGCGGCGGGTTCGAAGATGACCGATTTGGCTGCATAACCCGCTTGGTGGATCGTTTGAAGAGCGGATCGAATCGCCTCCTCCGTCGAGCTTGCTTCACGATCAAAAGCGATGGTGACAATTCCATCGCGACTTGAAGCAAGACAGTCGTCCCCACCGGCTTCGAAAAGCTTGTCGGCCATTTCCACCGTCACTTCCGTTGCGTCGATTAGAACCACTTCGAACGAGTAGTTAGCCATTTTGATCTTCTCCATGAGGACATTTGTTGACCGCCCGGGTAATTCGTTGGGCATGAAGGAAAGGTGTCTTAGGTGTGGAGTAGACCACAACCCTGCAAGCCCGGCGTTCATTCTGCGGGCAGTAGAGAATCCCAAAAGAATGAGCACGAGGGCCCGATTTTTCAAAAGTCCAACCCAGACTTTCCGCGAATTCAATCGCCTCTCGAATGTGCTTGTCTGGATGGGAACTCATCTCACTATCGTAGTGCGGATTGGCCGGACTATCAAATTCAAATCTGACAACGGAGACTTGGGAACGCCGAAAGGGTTAGCTCTTGTTTTTCAGCCCAATTGAAGATCGATTTGAGTGTTACGATTTCACGTATGATCGTGTCGGGGCCGATCAAATGTTTGCAAAACTTGCGTTTCGATTCGGCGTTAACAAATTGTTGAATGTCGTGAGTCGTGATTTCGTTAAGTGGCTTGGAGAGCGGCAGTTTGCATCGAAAGTGCTTTAGGTGTGTCTCTTCGGTTTTGAGGGTCGTTTTTTCCTTGGCTTGAACTGGCAGTGCCGATTGGTACTTTGTGAATAATTCACCCAGCGTAATCGCTCTTTCGTTCTTTGGACTTTTCGTGGCTTTGCCCCCTGAAAGAAAGTAGGTCGCAGGATCGGCATCGGGCGGCATGATGAGAAAACCACGCTGAACCAGCGACAAGGTTTCGTTAAGCCTTGAAAGAGCTGATTGGGCGTCTTTTTTGTTTTCGGTTTTGAGCGACCGCTTGTAGGACCGACCGACAAAACGAAACCGAATGGAGAATTGTTTTGAAGATGTGTCCTGTTCGATGGTTGCCATGGTTTTGCTCCGTACGTCGTGTTGAAGGTTCACGCCGAATCGTAGAAGCCGATGGGAACAAAGCCCAGCGATGCAAACCCAATGCAAGCCCAAGAGTGTGTCAGAAATGTGTCAGATGGCATTGAGGGCATAAAAAAAGACCGAGCAAAATTTTCATTTTACCCAGTCTTTTCGTTAATCGGGCCGGCGGGATTCGAACCCACGACCTCTACCACCCCAAGGTTAAAGCACACCGACTTAGGACCAACAAAAACAAAGAGAAAAAGTGAAATCCGAATTTGGTTACATCAACGGTTACATCTTGAATCGATCGCGGTGCAATTGAGAGAACAACTCTCTGCGGATGAGCTACGCGACCTAATTGCGTTGCTTAGCTCCAAGTAGAGAGTGTCTAGTTTTACATAGCCCGTTGATCACAACGGCAGGTCGTAGCTTCTGAATCTCTGCTCCAACGCTCGGATCAAAAGAAATGTTCCAAACCTTGCCTCTAGTGGGATTGGGTGGCGTCGCCATACAGATCATCCTCTCCGAAAGCTTCGAAATCCGTTAGGTCCTTCTCAGTTGTGTCGACGCCTGCTGTCGGAATCATGCATTCAACGAACAAGCGGTCTTGCTGGAGTTGCAAGGGGCTAGTGTTGCAGGTTCATCACCAAGTCTGGATCTATCTCACCTTGAGCAGTTGCAACTGTCAGGTAATGGAACTCGCGACTTGGCATGTTATGACTCACTGATCGCACCGGATGTTCCGTGTCATGATGACGCGATCCTGAGCGATGCTTCTGTTAGTGAACGTGTTTTTGATTTAGCAAGGAGTGAAAACAATGACATCTCGCAAGACAACCAAACAGGAATCGCAACCATCGTAC
>JAYVBW010000636.1:0-3117 GCA_043750255.1 Pirellula sp. | reverse complement strand
GCTGTGTTTGCTTCGTCTGGCAAATACACATTGACTTGATCGTAGGTTAGATAGCCTTGCTGGCGACCGATCAAAACCAATTGTTCCATATCATTCGATTGCGTTTCCACGAGTTCAACTCCTTTTGACAGTGGTACTCTGTTGTTACTGACTATTCATCCGATGAACAGTCGCTTGGGTCAACAACATGAATGCTTTTGTAGTCGATAGTGTCTCGACGTTGTCGTCCCTGTTTAACCCGCATAGCGGCGGATGTCTGAAAGGTGGTGGTCCAATCCAGTGCCCGCGGCTGCGCCGGTTAAACATTTATCCTTTGGGGGGAAACAGTCCGTGTCGTACGCGAGCTTGCTGAACGAAGTCGTGCAACAAGTTCATGGACGTTTCCTCATCCAATTGTTTTGTTTCGAGCGATTGAATTTGCGAACGCCTCTGAGCTTTGTCGTCTTGACCACTCAATCGTTCACAAAGGGAATGCAATCGTTCGTCTGCTGTCATCATCGATAACGGAGTCTTGCGCGCCGCGTGCTCTTCGATACTTACCAGTACGCTTTTTAGGCCCGCATCCTCCGTTGCCAACATCACACTGTCAAAGTCTAACGCATGTCCCTCAAGTTCCAAGTCCAAAACCAATTGAAAAAGTTTTTTTGCGGTAACTGAACTTAAATTGGCAACAGGGAAGCGTTCGATAGCCATCGGTGCTAGCTCTGGATGCGTAACCATGATTTCGAATAGCTCGCATTCCGTCGTTGTCATTTCGCCAAATTTGTACGCAACTGGCACCGGCCCAACGTTTTGTTCGAACTGACTGGACGGCTCGGAGATAGCCAAGCCCCTGTTTCCCGAAACATCGGCTTCAGGGACCATTTGTGTGCGGCGAAGCTCTTGGCGTTGCTTTTCGCGTTGGGATCGCTGCTTGCGAATGGATTCGAGCCGCAAGCGAATCTCGGGTTGTTCGATACCAAACTGACGAGCCAATCTTGCGATGAGTTGGTCTTGCCGCAACCGCATGGCCTCGTTCGAGAGAAGCGAACTGTGCGAAACTCGCGACATGGTAGCAAGCACATCTTCCAATGCCGTATTGGCTCGATGCGTATCCAGCAAGGGATCGAAGCCGCGGCAAACTTGACGAAGCTTGTGCTCGAGCGCGTCGAGGGCTCCGCCAATTTGCTCCTTTAGTTGTTCGCCGCTGTACTTGAGAAGATAGTCGCAAGGGTCAAGACCGTCGGGTAGCGTGAGGATTCTCAGGTCCATCTGGGCTGTAACAAATAACTCCAAAATTTCGCTTGTTCGTCGTTGCCCAGCTTCGTCGCCATCGAGAAGCAATACTACGGAGTCACAATATCGCTTGAGCAACTTAATATGGCTTTCTCCCAGGGCCGTTCCACAGCATGCAACGGCATTTTGAATACCGTGCTGGACGGCCATGATCACGTCCGTGTAGCCTTCCATAACAACGGCTTGTCGCGTTTTGTTGATTGCGTCGCGAGCCAAGTCGAGACCATAAAGCTGATGGCTCTTTTGGTAGAGTCGCGTCTCGTTGCAGTTGATGTACTTGGCGGATTCCGATTCGGCACCAGGAAGGATACGGCCACCGACTGCGATCGGCCTTGATTGGGCGTCGGAGATTGGAAAAATCGCCCGACCGCGAAATCGATCGTAGCGTGAACCGCGTTCGCTTCGCGCGACCAACCCTACCGCTTCTAGTTCTTCGGGTTTCCATGATTTGGCTGCTCCGCGGTCCAGTAGCCACGACCAAGACTCGGGGGCGTATCCGAGCTGAAACTTGGCGATGCTCTCTTCGGAAATTTTGCGATCCATCAGATATTCGCGTGCGTGTTGTGCGTCAGGTGATTGCAGCAAGCAATGATGAAACTCACCGACAGCCCATTTCATGGCTTCTAGATGTGACTTCTTGTCGTCGTGCGAGCCGCGGCCTTTTCGATTCTTGGGTTCCTCGATTAGAATGCCAGCCTTTTCCGCCAGCATCCGGAGAGCCTCGGGGAACGAGACGCTTTCTCTTTTCATAACGAAACTGAAAACATCGCCGCCGATATCGCAGACCCAGCATTTCCAGGTTTGTCGGTCCGGATTGATCTGCAAACTTGGCCGACGATCGTCATGAAAAGGACAAACCGCGACGAAACCTCGACCTTGACGCCGAAGCTCCATATAGGTACTCATCAGATCGACGATATTGATCGCCAACCTGACTCGATCTTTGACTTCATTGTCGATTGCGAAGGACACAATTTTTCCTAACTAGACGCGTTCAGGCAGTCGGGGAAAGAGTATGCCTTGAGTTCAGGTACTGCGTCAACATCAGTTTCTCCGAATAATCGTCTTTCCCCTCCTCACTTTGCACAATTCGTTGTAACCTTTGGTGTAGCTGGCATGATTCACGCGGCTGCGCCGGTTAAACAAAAAGCTGCGAATCCACCCTCCGATTCACCCAATATCTCTAGCTTCTATGTTCGAATTTCTTCCGATTGCGCCGCCCGATTCCATTCTCGGACTTAGTGACGCATTTACAAGCGATCCTCGTGCCCACAAAATCAATTTGACGGTTGGAGTTTACAAAGACGAGCAAGGCCGAACGCCCATCTTGGCTACTGTAAAAAAAGCGGAAGAAATTTTGCTTCGGACCGAAACCAGTAAAGGCTACATGCCAATTGAAGGGCATCCTGGCTACCTGAAGGAAGTCGTCGATTTAGTATTCGACAAGAGCATTGACGTCGCACGTATTGCAGCCGCGCAAACACCTGGCGGAACGGGTGCATTGCGTGTCGGGGCAGACGCGGTAGCCAGACACTTTCCCAGTACACGGATTTGGTTGAGCAATCCAACATGGGCGAATCACGGCTCGATTTTCCAAGCCGCCGGATTGGATACCCAGGTCTATCCCTACCTGACAGCAGACAAAACAGCGTTGGATTTTTCGGCAATGCTCGGCGAACTCAAAGCACAAGGCCGTCGCGGCGACTTGGTATGCCTGCATGCATGTTGCCACAATCCAACTGGCATCGATCCAACGTTCGAACAGTGGCAAGAAATCAGTGAACTGCTGGCTGAAAAGCAAATGGTTCCGTTCGTCGATTTCGCATACCAAGGATTCGGCGA
>JAYVBW010000635.1:0-5226 GCA_043750255.1 Pirellula sp. | reverse complement strand
GTGCTTTTTTAGACTTTGCAGAAAAAATCTACTCGAATACAGTCAAGGATTGCCGCTTAGGGAGTCTTGGCATCTTGGAATAGTTGAAAAGATGGACTTGTCTTTCCAAAAACGAACTGGTGATCCATGTGCGGTAGATTTACGCTTAAAACTCCCGTCGGAAATTGGCTCGCGGATCTATTCCCTAGTTGGATCTCTGAACCAACGCCTCTTGAACAGTCATTTCCTGCCGAGCTACTTCGAGCTCGCTACAACATTGCACCCAGTCAACAGATTCTCGTTGTGCATTTCAACAGCAATGGATCGCCAATAATCAACAGCATGCGATGGGGATTAGTACCAGGGCCATCGCATGAAAATTCGTCGATGATTATCGCAGGGTACTTGCCTAAGTAAATGCTAGCAGCGAAAGATTGTCGTGAAAGATTTTTCATTTCACGGAGGTCGCAATGGTCAGTCAAGTCACTAGTCAGTTAGCTGAAACGTTTCGAGAGTACTTTGGAGCTATTGAAGATCCTCGCGTTCGCGATGGCGATCATGATTTGTTTGATGTGCTTTTTCTGTCCGTTTGCGCCACGATTGCTGGAGCTGATGGACCGTCGGATATCGAGGACTTTGGTCATGATCAACTCGGTTGGATACGTAAGTTCATACGTTTACGCAACGGTGTTCCGTCCCACGACACAATAGGAAGATTGCTGTCGCTCATCAAACCCACCGAATTTCAAGAAGCGTTTCTTGGCTGGATCGCAGGTTTCAAAATGGTGACTCAAGAAGATGATCAACTCACACTGATTCCAATTGATGGAAAGACGCTTCGAAACTCAAGCAGTGAGTCCAACAAGCCTTTGCACCTAGTCAGCGCTTGGGCAACCGAACACGGCCTTTCGCTAGGGCAAGTCGCCGTTGATCAAAAATCCAATGAAATCACCGCGATACCTCAACTATTGCAAATGCTGGAATTGCGTGGTTCTTTGGTAACCATCGACGCCATGGGATGCCAAAAGGAAATCGCAAAACAGATTGTTCAAGATGGTGGCGATTACTGTTTGGCAGTAAAGGAAAACCAACCCAAGCTACATGATGCTATCGCAACCTTTTTCGATGATGCAGGTGAAAACGACTTTAGTAAAAATGACTGTGACTGCTGGGCAACAGATGAAGTGTCACGAGGTCGCACAGAGCATCGAAGCTACGTCGTCTCACCGGTCACCGATGAAATGTCCCAAACATTTAAAGGATGGAAAGGTTTGGAATCGATCGGTAGAACCATTTCCATGGTAGAACGCTACGGCAAGGAAACCGTCGAAACACGCTACTATATTTTGAGCAAGGCATTGAGCGCGAAGCAATTCGGAAAAGCGGTGCGATGCCACTGGGGAATCGAGAGCATGCACTGGATTTTGGATGTCACCTTTAATGACGACGCGAGTCAAATAACCAAGGGGCACGGTCCTGAGAATTTTGGCTTCCTACGTCGATTCGTTATTTCGCTACTCAAACGAGACACTTCCAAGGGCAGTTTGCGTCTCAAGAGAAAAAGAGCGGGATGGAACACCGATTTTCTTGAACAAGTGTTGAAAAACATTTGATTTTTCATGCGATGGCCCTGGGATTAGTACCCGTTTGGGCCGACTCCCTAACCGTTGGCTATAACATGATCAACGCAAGATCGAAATCGATTGCGGACAAGCCAAGCTTCCGACCATCGTTGATCGACAAGCGATGCGTGGTTTAAACCCTTTTGACCCCTTCTTTGCAAAATTCAGTCACGAAATTGAAAAACTTAGTTGACATCGGTTTTTCAACCGTTCTACTGTTTCGCAGTTCGGTTTTTTGAATTCTGAAAACGCGCCACAGGTTCTCAGCCATGTCAGCTAAGCTCTCCAGCTCTCCAGTCGGATACTGGTTGCCTATTCGCTAATAGCAACGTAGGGACAAGAGATTTGTTTCTTGTAGTATTTGTTGCAATTGTGGTGACTTTGATTTTATTCGCAGTGGGATGCAGTAGTCCGGTTGGGTTGTCAGAGGATATTTCTCAGTCGTCTTGGAATCCAAGGATTGGATCTCGACCGTCTTCGACTTTTTTTGATGCGGGAATATTGTTTGCCAACGAAACCAGTTACTTGTGCATTCCTTTTGAGAAGCTAGGGATCGAATCAGGAAAAGAAATTGTTTCGATCAAGTCATCTTGTGAATGTGTTCGGCCAAGTGTGGTGCACTATCTTCTGCGAAAATCGGAGGAAGGAATTGCGCTTCGACTGGACTTTGTCGAGGTCGAGGACTGGAAATCGCAAGTTGAAGTAAATCCGAATTCGCTCGGTGTGAAGATTGAGTTCCAATTTGCCAGCGGGACCGAGCAGTCCGTTACGATTCAATTTCTGCAAACACTGCAAAAGGGCATTGCATCGTGAGTACGCTTTTTGTGCACCGTTTGAAATCAGATGTATATGTGTTATTTGTAGGTTTGCTGTTTTTCGGAGGGAACTCTCTGTGATCGTCCACAAGAAGCTAGCCAACAACATCTTTGTAGTTCTTCTCGCAGGGTTAGGAATTTTTTTTGCATTTTTTGCGTATGCGTTCTTCAAAACGGCGCGCGCAAGTCAGGCGTGGTTCTATTTGGGAGGTGTTCGAGTTTTTGCAAACACTTCAAACCTTGAGTTAGGCGAGACTAACGCTGGCGGAACACAGAATCTAACCGTTGGTCTCAGGAATCTAGGTGTCATTGAAATCAAGGTGGTGGGCGCTCAGGTAAGTTGCAATTGCACACAAATTACGAACGCTCCCATCCAGATTGCGGCTGGCGACTCAAGTGATGTTCAGTTGAGTTTTCGCGCTCCCGATAGGACGGGGCGATTCAATGTTCTTGTAACCCTTTACGTACAAGAAACAAACGGTATTTCGACGCTTCCAATCTCGATAAGCGGTTTTTCGAGAAAGTTTTAATTGTCTTTGGTAAAAAGTGAGTTTTCTTATGAAACGTATGTACGTCCTTCAGAAGGGATTGCGATTTCTTGGCTTCGCGTGTTTAGCAGGGGCGATGCTTTTGGCTATTCCCGATGGTTTACAAGCGTGTGGGTTTTGCATTGGGGAAAATGGATGTCCCGCGTCTCCCGGAACCAATTACTGTGGCGGGGCATTATGTAACGGTTGCGGAGATGGATCCACCTGTAAATGCAGGACAATGGCTAATGATCCTACCAAGTGTGGATGCACCATGACGTGAATCCAGATCCCGTTGAGTCTCGATCCCGTTGAGTCTCGATCGGGCACGTTTTCAGCAGAAACGTTGAGGTGTAACCAATAATGTCGTCTTTCAGGTACAGCAAAGTAGTTCTGAGCACTGCCGTAGCTATTTTGCTAATTTTAGCCAATTCTCGATTGCAGGCTGCCACCGAGTTGGAGCTGCTCAGAGAGGGCATTCGTAAAGCCCAGCGTGAATTGCATAACCCTCGAGTGGAGATTTGTTACGCATTCTATAATGGCACTAGCGAAAAGGAGGCAGCAAAAATTGAACAGGGTTGCGAAACCTACCAACTTGTTGGGGATCACAAGTTTTGTGCAAGCGGTACAAGGCTTGGATTCGATTTCGTAAAATGCAGAAATGACTCGTATGGTTTTTATTTACAGAAGCCAACCGGTGTTTCGGGTTCAGTTTATTTGTTGTCTTGGTTGCATCAAACAACGACTAGTGATTTTAAAGCAAAGGAGATGCTGGAGAGTGAATCGAAGAATGCATATGACGTTGTTTTCAAAAACTACCGAGTTGCTGGAATATATGTTTGGGACTTTTTAGCCCTCGAAGGTTTGGCTCTTGAATTCCAGTCGGATGATCCAGAAAGCAAACTTATGCGATATAAGTTCAAACTTGACCCCTCGACCTCGATTTCAAAGAGTATGGAGATTACACATGGTGAGTTGATTTTCGACCCGGCAAGTAGCTGGGCGCTAACCAAAGTACATGTCGCGACTTCTCGAAAACCTGGACAGTATATCACCGAGGAAATAAAGAATGTTGCGTATCCTAAAGGTCCTGTTCTGACACATTCGTTGGTCCACCATCATTACCTCAATCACAAGTTGGATTATTATCACAGAACCGAGTTTCGCGGCCTAAACGAAGATTGTGACGATAGGAAACTCTACCTGTCCGCTTATGGACTGGATGAGCCCAATTTTGGTAGGAGGTGGGGCACATGGGTCTGGGTATTACTTGCTGGAATTGTATTTCTAGTTTTGTCTATCTGGGTTAGGAAAAGGCATTAATGCTATCCCATGTTTCGCGTTTATGCCGAAAATGCAACATCAGATTAGCTCAAATCTGCTTTTTTGTTGTTAGTGCATTGTCCCTTCTTTGGACAGATTTAGACGTAGTTTTCGCTTGTTGCCTTATGTCGCTCTTTCTTTCGGGAGTGAACGTTCCTGTTTCTCTGATTGCCGTTCACTGTTTTATGCTTTCCTATACTCCCTATTGCATACCACTTGGTGTTTTTTCCATGGGTGCTTTTGTTTGGTTATGGCGAAACGGATTTTCGGGAGTAAGCTCGTTCGGAAGCGCAATCCTGCAATCAGCGGCTGTCGGGTTTACGATGTGTTGGTCCATTAGTGGTTTCATTGTGCCTGCAATCGACAGCTATGGGCTGGTGATCCAGGCAATTATTTGTTGCGTTTTCAGCCTCCAGTATGTCGCAATTGGGATTGCGACGTACCTCACGAGGGAGGTTGTGTGGCTTAGAGCTCAGATGATAATTTTTGTTTGTGCAATGGTCTTTGAACTTCTTGAAGCCTACATGGGGGTTTGCTGGTCGGCCACGAACATCCTGCTATCGATTGCGTACACCCCCTTAGCTCAATGGTCGCGGGTGTTGACTCCATTTGGTTTAGCAGGAGTGATTTATTGGTTGGGCATTGGCTTTTATGGTTTTTTCGAGAGGTTGTTGGAGGGTCGAATTCAAATTGTATTTCCCAGCAGTGTCATGTTCGTGTTGCTGTGGATTGGCGGGTTGTTGCAATCCAACACAGAATGTGCACCGCTTGGATTGTCGGTTGCGTTGGTTCAGCCACATGTTCATCACCGAATGGGACAGAAGTGGCAACCCTGGGAGTTGCTAGATAGGTTAACCTTCGAGAACGAATAACAATCTATCCCAACTGGAGCGAAGCGGAACGGAGGGATAGATTGTGCGTTGGGCTAAGTCGCTTCGCCGTGTCTGACTAATGCGGATT
>JAYVBW010000634.1:0-7926 GCA_043750255.1 Pirellula sp. | reverse complement strand
CTGTTTTAAGAGTTCGCTGAGCTCCGGTGAAACAGAGCGATTGACAATGAATACCGAATTACCGAGTTCAAGCTGCTGTTGAGCGATTGCAAGGCCCAGTCCACGCGAGCCACCGGTAAGCAGAATGTTCATGCGTTATTGTAGAACAGTTTTCCAAACTGTTTATGCAGTAGCCTAGGCTTCTAGCCTGCGACGAAACTTAAACCCAGGCTGGAAGCCTAGGCTACGCTATTCCGAGCGGTCCTTTTTCCCCGTCGGCGTTTGGTCAATCGCGTCCACAAACTCGATGATGCGTGGAATCATGAAAGACGCAACTAGTTTTTCAAGTCCACGCCGAATGTCCACCGATGTGATCGATTTCCGATTGGCTCGCACTATTTCACAACAGACGATATTGCCAGTGACAGAATTCTTGCGACCGAATACTCTTGCGTCGGTGACTCCGTCTATGGCCACGAGCAATCGTTCTATCTCGAGTGGATTGACTTTATTCCCGCCAACGTTGATCCAGTCATTACGCCTAGCAGTAAATCGAACAGTCAATGGATTTTCCGTTAGGACATCGACACAGTCGCCGGTCAGATAAAACTCACTCGCATCGAGGCCTTGCATCGAATCTGCTAAAAGCGAGCGATGGATAGCAAGTATACCATCCTCGACTTTGACCTTGCTAGTTAAAATCGCTGGTACTCGAAACAGGTCACCATCAGACAAGAGAACAGATCCAGACTCGGTCGAAGCATAGATATTGCGAACTGTTGCGTTCGGGAACCGAGCATGTGTTTGCTCGAAAAGGGAGCGATCCACGATCTCACCACCTGTAGTAATGTGGGTGACGCTCTTCTGAACGATTCCGTCACTGCAAATGAGTCGTAACCAAGTTGGAGTTGCACTAATATGCGTGATCCCCATGGATTGAATTTCGTCATGGATCAAGGCGGACTCAAGCCCTGCAAGCCGAACCAGCGGATTAGAATTGCAGATAGCTTGCAATACAACTTGTAGGCCAGCAAAACTTGCTGAATGATAAGTCAAACCCCAAACATCGCGTTGGTGGTGAGGTGAGTTTCGAATCGCCCGGGTTAAGCTCTCCATTCGATGTTGGATGAACTTGGCCCGCCCCGTCGTGCCAGAAGTGAACAACCCGACCTTGCTTTTTGAAGTCACAATCCTGTTCCATAGTTCGGATTGTCGCAAGTTGGGTCGTACAGGAATCAACGCAGAGGCAATCTGCTCAAAGTTGGAAAAAGAGTTATGACTCATAGCGATATCTAGATCGCTCCAAAGCGAGGCGACCAGAGTGGTTATCAGCTTGTATTCGTCGTCGGCAGCATTGATGTTCGAAACTGACTGAATTTCGTTAACGTCGCATACGAATTCCGCATAGGTCTTCCGGATCCCCGTCGTTCGATCGACGAAGCAAAGCCTATCGGTCATTAATCCGGCTCAATATTTCACCAACCGTCGTCACGATCCCTCTCGCAAATACGTCGACACCGGATTTCGCTTCCAATTTTACGGTCAACACCGCGAGGTCAAGCGAATCCAAATCCAAGTCGAATCGCAAACGGGTCCGAGAAGAAATTTCACAAGATCGTTCCCTTCCCGATTCGTTCAAGACCTCGTCGATTACTTCGCTGACTGTTCGCAAATCTGACCTCTCCGTCATATCAGGCGATCATCGAACAATGGCATTGCAAGAACCAGTAACGCTTCACAACGGTTTGACCTGACCAGCCTATATGCGAGGAAGTCTTTCCCACGTAGTATTCGAAATTGGGTTATATCACTCTCTGTGGGTCCGATCAATTCTCGAACACCAATCATGCCGTCACTTCGTGATACCAAAATGCTCATAGATCAAAGGCGATTGCGGAATAGGCAGGCCAGGAAACCAACCCTTATAACCCTTCCAATTCGGAAGCAAAACAGAAATCGCGGTTGCTGTAACGATCTTAAAATCCGTCCATAGACTATAGTTATCAATGTACCAGCATTCCAAAGCCCCTTTGAACGCCATTATGTGATCTCGATAACATTCTCGGACATCGAGCCCTTTCTTCTCTGCAAGCGCGAGAACGCCTTCTTCATCCCGAAAAACGAGCGATCCGATACCAGTTAGTCCTGGCTTCACTTGAACAATTTTGGTCTGAACCTCGGGAGAGTAATCATCAAAGCCCCGCTTCATTAAGGGCCTCCACCCAACCAAAGACAATTTGCCAACAAACACATCCCAGAACTGCGGAATTTCGTTCATCTTGGTCTTTCGAAGTATTCGCCCGATCGGCAAAACTCGAGGGTCGTTTTGAAGCGTAATGTCGCCAGATCCGATACTGGCACTGTCTTTGACCATCGTCACAAACTTGGTAATCAAAAACACTTTCCCTTGGAAGCCGATTCGCTCCTGAAAGTAAAACGCCTCTCGTTCTCCAGTGAACTTTAGAATTACGCTAACAACCAGTAGTAACGGAGACAGTATCAGCAAGACCATTCCGGAAACCATCAAATCAAAGATTCTTTTCATCGGAAATTCTCAGGTAGCCGCATTGGGTTGGAAGCAGCTTTTGATGGTGCTCACGATGGACTGCATCTCAGCGTCCGTGATGTAAGTTGAGGAAGGGATGCTGAGGCAAGTCGAATACACTTTTCGAGACGAATTGCGATCCGACATATAAACGTCGTTCTTGAACATTTCTAGCTGATTCATGGGAACCCAAAATGGCCGTGATTGCATTCCATTATCATTCAAGGCCTTTAGGACTTCCTTTTGCTTCTGTGTTTGGAAGGTAAAGAGCCACCGATTTGGGTTCACGTCTGATGGTATTTTTTGAAAACGGATATCTCCCAATCCTTGGAGCTCGTTTCGATAAAAAGAATCTATTTGCTTCTTTCTTTCTAGAAATTTAGGTAACTGCTCCATCTGTGCAACTCCCATCGCTGCCAGCACGTTCACTAACCGATAGTTATAGCCAACTTCGTCGTGGATGTATTCAAATGAGTCTGACTTTGCAGTTGTTGTGATATGTTTTGCACGTTTGGCGAGTGCTTCGTCGTCTGTAACGATGACTCCCCCTCCGCCCGTCGTGATAATTTTGTTGCCATTGAACGAAAACGTGCCGAATCGACCAAAAGTACCGGCATGCTTTCCCTTGAACGTGGAGCCTAACGCTTCCGTAGAGTCCTCGACTGCAACAAGCCTGTAGCGATTTGCAATGTCGACAAGTCGGTCCATGTCGCACATGTTCCCCAAAACGTGCACCGGCATGATTGCGGAAATGCGACGATCGTCTTTAATCAAGTAACATTGGCCGTCTTTGATGTAGGTTTCGGCAGCCAAGACACTCTCTAGCAGATCGAGATCCATCTGCCAAGTTTCCGGATCGATATCAACAAACAACGGCCGTGCGCCGGTGTAGCAAATTGAATTGGCGCTCGCAACAAAAGTCACATTCGGCACGATCACATAGTCATCGCGTCGAACGCCACTTAGCAACAACGAAATATGTAAAGCGGCAGTTCCGCAAGACGCGGCGATCCCATACTTCGCGCCGGCAAACTCAGCGACCATCTGCTCAAATTTGTTTACATAGGATCCAACGGACGAAACCCATCCTGTGTCCAAGCACTCTTTTACGTACTTCCATTCGTTTCCCGAAACATTCGGTCCTGACAATAAAATCATAGTGCTAGACGTTTCTGAATTTGGGTGAATGAGGATCAGCGATCAGACCGTTTTGAATAAGTTTGTAGATCTCCCGGATTCCGTCTGGAACCGTCTTGGTTATGGAGAATCCAAGCTGATTTTTGATCTTGTCACAGTTCACGCGGTAATCGCGAGGATCTTCCGCGGAATCCACGTAGTGCGCTTTCGTGCCTGGAATGATGACCGCAATCTCTTCCATCAGATTGCGTTTCGTATAGTTCTCTGATGTATCACCGACGTTGAAAACTTGCGATTTTACTTTTTCTGCTGGAGATTCAAGCACCAACACAACGGCTCGCGCTAAATCGTCCACGTGACAATATGGCCGGTTGAATTCTGGTCCCCAAATCTCTTGCTCACCTGTCAGAGCAACGTTTCTGGTAAACTCATTGACCGTTAGATCAAAGCGTATTCGCGGGGAAAAACCATACACGGTGCTGAATCGCAATGCGGTCGCACACATTTTGGAGTCTTTGCGGTCATTCATCAGAAAAGTCTCAAATGCGACCTTTAGCTCGGCATAGAGCGAGACTGGATTCAGTTGAGACTCTTCCACCACAAAAGCATTGGGGTCTGCCATCTTTCCATAGTTGGAGCAAGTGGACGCAAATACAAATCTCTCAATATCGGCTTTTTCACATGCCTTGAAAAGCTCCACGGACCCTGTTCCGTTGACTTCACTTGCTTCATCAGCAAATTTTTTGCACGCCGGGTCACCAACTATCGCTGCCAAATGCGCCACAGCATGCATGTTCTTTAAGGCTAATGCGACAACTTCTTTATCGCGAATATCCCCTTTGATGAATTCGAAATTGGGGTGCTGGGCAACATCGTACAGTGCGTCTCCACTAAACTTCAATGAGTCCAATACGCGTACGTGATAGCCCTTTGTCAAGAGCTGACGTACTAAAACACTTCCAATGTAACCGGCGCCACCAGTAACTAGGATATTCTTAATCATTCATGCCTCTTCATCTTGTTGAATCGTAAAAAACCAGTTTCGTTTTTAATAAGGCGAGCGGCGGTGTTAAAACTACCAATCGCAACCCGATACGTAAGTGAGGGGCCTTCAGAATAGCCCCTCGCTTACGCGTCGGGTTGGGATACTCCATCCTGCCGCACGCCTAAATGGACGATCAGGATATCGCGAACTCGACTAATTAATATTTACAGACGTCGAAGTAATGGTCAAGCGAAACCTTTTTCTTTACAGAGGAATACTTAACGACTGCCGCGCCAGGCTGAATAACTACCCCCGCGTGAACTTGAGCCATTCAATTCACTACATCACCTGAAACTTATCACGGAAAAAAAGACAGACGTTTCGACTTTAGCGGGCTTCAAAGTCAATACGTTCAGAAATCAGTTTGCCTATATTTAATGCAGCTGTCGCTGCGGGAGACGGCGCATTGTTTACATGAATCATTCTCGCAGTTCCGGAAATCAGGAAATCATCAACCAAGTTTCCGTCCGGAAGTACTGCTTGGGCACGTACGCCAGCCGGCGCAGGGACGAGGTGCTCTGAGCGTATCGCCGGCATGAGACGTTGAAGCGCGCGAACGAACGCAGCTTTGCTGATGGATCGCCACATCTCACCCGCACCCATTCGCCAATGCTTCGCGGCCATTCGAATAAATCCGTTATAAGTAAGCGTCTCAAAAAGGTCCCGTAGATTTACGTGGGATTTCGTGTAGCCCTCGCGTGCGAATGCCAGCACTGCATTCGGTCCGCACTCAACACCACCACCAATCATGCGAGTGAAGTGTACGCCAAGGAAAGGAAACTTCGGGTCCGCAACGGGGTAGATCAAATTCTTGCATAGGTGCTGAACGTCTTGCTTAAGCTCAAAGTACTCGCCGCGAAAAGGGACTATCTTTGCAGCGGGCTTGTCGCCCGAAAGTTCAATAATTCGATCGCAATGCAAGCCAGCACAATTAATCGCGTAACTCACGTCTATAGTTTGCCAAGTAGATTCAATCGTTACACCATCCATCCTCGGCTTTACGCCCAATACCCTCGCGTTGGTTTGGATGGCGTGACCACGATCGATCAGAAGTTCAACCAAGCGATTGCAAACAGCCCGATAGTCAACAATTCCTGCTTCGGGAACATGAATGGCCTTTATCCCTGCGGCGTGTGGTTCTATCTCTGCCAGTTCTTCACGACCAATTAACCTACAATTTACCTGATTGGCAATCCCTCGTTCGTAGATTCGCTGCAACAAGGGTAGTTCGCCATCATCCAACGCAACAATCACTTTGCCGCAAATCTCGTGCGAGATTCGATGCTCTTGGCAGAATTCTTGCATCCTCAGTTTCCCAAGTCGGCAATTAATAGCCTTCATGGAGCCCGGCTTGTAATAGATGCCTGTATGCAAAACGCCAGAATTCCGCCCCGTTTGATGCTCCGCGACGGACTTCTCTTTTTCCAACAGAACTATCCTGAGGCTTGGGTATTGATTCGCAATCTCCCATGCAGAAGCCAGTCCAACTATCCCTCCGCCAATGATTCCTACGTCAAACTTCCGACTGCCTACCATGTCAATTTGCCTTGTGCTCCCATCGATTTCACTTTCGCCAATCTAGGTTGGTCCGAAATGTCCCTCGAACACCGTCGATTTCAATTACCGGAACCTCACGTCGTTCGCCGTAATAGAGCGACTCCCATCCCTTTACGATTCGTGCGTTGCACGCCCCGTCACCCTCAAGGCGGATGACGACTTTCCCATCTGGACCAAGGTTTGCCTCAAAAGTTTCTGCGTCCGAAGAAACCCAGTTGAGCTCAGGTGCAAGGTGCCAGCGTAACGTGAAGCAATCAGCGCCCACCACTCTGTCTGTGACGCAGTATCTATCATCACTCCGTTCGATGACTCGGTGATGTACATAGGGGGCACTACCACGGAACTTAGCTGAACAGTGCAATCGGTTGTCGCCTTCAAATCGCGCACTCCCTTCTGCCCAGTGAAACCAAAGGAAATTCGGCCCCTTTTGCATTTGCTCTTGACCAGCAACTTGAACCGCATTGTGTGATTCTACTGAGTAGAAATACTTCTTGATCGACGTGTCTTCGTGATAGTAGCGGTAGCTACCTGCATCTCGAAGAATGTTGTGCCCTTTCATCCAAAGATCGACGTGCAACATATCGCATTGGCTAGGTCGATCTCGAAATTTTGTAGCCCGCGTGAAGAGTTTGCTGTTAGGACCTCTCAAGATGAAGTACCCACCGACAGGAGCCTCCCACTTGCAGGCAGGCTTGATCTCCGCATGATGTTCGCTTTGGTCACCTTTCCCAACTAACCAAAGTGATTTTTCGCACCATGGTCCCTTCGGCAAATCACATGGAACGCCAAATGATTGTGATGCAGCATGCAGAATCGGACGAAAATCCAAATAGTCACAGCACGCCAGCGGCAGAATATTGGCTCCATCGTTTGCGCCATAGTTAGGTACTCGGCCGCTGACCGGATCAACAAACTCCCTCAACCAACGGGTCGCAGCCGCCACTCGATCCAAAGTCGCTTTTGAAAACTCTCGATGGTTCCGTCGCCCTAGTTCGATGACCCAAACCATAATGTCTAGCATAACGCGATGGTAGGTCATCGAGTGTTGAACATACGAACCGTCCTCATAGACTTGCCTAGCTATTTCAGTCTCGATTACGTGCTGACCGCGTTCGACCCAACGCGTGGCTTCGGGAAAATCGGGAAATAGGAGTCCAACGGTCCACAATCCTGCGGCCTCACTCAGCGCATGGTTATTCTCTTGGCTGATTGCATAATTGATGTTCGCTTCGATACGATTTGCGGAACACCAACACAAATCCTCAAGTGCCGCCAGTCGCTCTGGCGTCGAATGAGGGCTGTCCAACACCGTGAAAGCACCCATGAGCATGGCCATTAAGCGAAACGCGACCTCCTGACCGCATCCCCAGGCGACACTATGATTGATCGGGTTCTGAGCAATCCAGGCGTCAAACATCTCCCAAAAGTGCTGTGCTGTCGACGACTCGGATCGATAGGCATAGTCCCGTGCAAGATAGAATGCCAAACTGAATCTCGACGGTTCCCAAACCAACTTAATATCGTTCCGTGGCGGGCCAGATTTTGCCGTTGTTAGCCAATGTTCGCCAACCGGCCATTCAATTTTGTTGATCGGATCTAGATTGAAATTGGGCGGCCATCCCAACGCGCCCGTCCATCGACTAAAAAACGGATAGCTCCCTTG
>JAYVBW010000633.1:0-1987 GCA_043750255.1 Pirellula sp. | reverse complement strand
GATCCAAACGAGCCCGAGGTGACGGTCCGTTTTCTGGAAGGATTTCGAGTTCTTTGCGAACATGGATTGGTGATGCACCACATCCACCGCGACTTTTCATTGACCAGCAGAGGCTTCGAAATCGCCAGAACCATTTCTAAACAGGAGGTGCAACCGTGGCTCGACAAGGGCACCGAATTTGGGCTGCACGACTAATCGGATGCTTGCTACTGATCGCTGCCATCCTCGGCGTTTCCGCAAGCTTCCTGTGGAATCGGTTCGCAAATGAACCGAGTGTCGTTGCTAAAACTCCTCAGGATCGCTATTCCAATTTATCTGCTTTATCTGCGGAAAGCGGCGGAGCTTTGCTATCGCACCCCCTCGATCCATTGCTAAATTTTGCGAAAACAGCATTGCGAAACCATGTCCAACATCATCGAGATTACACGGCCGTTTTGATCAAACGAGAAAGAGTAGGCGGCAAACTGCTTCCGGAAACCAAAATGGCTTTAAAGCTAAAGTATGACGCCCCGATGGGCTCTCAGTCCTCCGAACGGAAAGTCTCAGTTTACTTAAAGACCCTCGAACCAAAGTCCCAAGCGGGACGTGAAGTTATCTGGGTTCAGGGACGCAATGACAACAAACTAACGGCCCATGAAGCAGGGCTGCTCGGCATGATCTCCGTCGATTTGATGCCTGAAAGCCGGTTGGCCATGTTGGGAAACCGGTATTCCATCACCGAGATAGGTATCGAAAAGCTGCTGGGAAAGCTTATTGAAAAGGGAGAAAGGGATCGCCAACTCGGACCCGTTACAATTCGCACTTCGGAAAACGTCGCAATCGGAGACAGGACATGCCGGCTGATGGAGGTAATTCACGAAACTCCAACGGCGGTTGTAGATGGCAAAACGGTTGAGTTCGAATTTTACTTGGCCCAGATCTACATCGACGATGAACGCCTGATCCCGCTAAAATACGCGAGTTTTAGTTGGCCAAAGATCCCAGGTGGAACGCCTGAGCTACTGGAGGAGTATACCTATCAAGACGTGTCCCTCAACGTCGGTTTGTCCGAGTCCGACTTCGATCCCAAAAACCCTGCATATGGTTTCTAAGTCTTGATGGCGGGTGGCGGCTGCGCTCATGGGCGTCGGCGTCTGGCTGCATTTGACGGAGCGGCACGAACACCAGCACGAGGCGATGATTCACGCCCATTCCCACTACCCAGACATTCACCACTGGCACGCCCATTGACGGGGAGTTTTCAAGAAGTCATCTACGACCTTGGTAGGGTCACGGTGAAGGTCGTGCCTTTACCGACCTCGCTGTGAACGCTGATAGTTCCGTCAAGGTTGCGCAAGATGGCTTGGCAAATCGCCAGCCCCAGGCCAGCGCCGTTCCCATCGCCACTCCGAGCCGCATCGACCCGGTAGAATCGCTCGAAGATATGCGGCAGGTGTTCCGGGGAAATTCCCACTCCTGAGTCCCGAATCTGGATCGTGACCTCCTCGGCTGCGACATCGCACGACACCACGACTCTTCCCGCTTGGCCGGTGTACTTGATGGCGTTGTCGAGCAGATTGACGAAGACTCGCCGCAGTAATCGAGCATCGGTCGTCAGTTCGCACAGCGGGCAATCGGGCAACTCAAGCGTGATGCCTTTTTCCTGGGCCATGAGTTGCATGTTGGTGACGACTTCTTGAAGGAGTGCTTCCAGTTCAACGCTTTCGTTCATCTTGCTCCCAAGCCCGGCGTCTTGGCGGGAGAGAAAGAGAAGTCGATCGGCGAGCATCGACAGGCGATTCGTATCCTCCAGCAGATTCTCCAATACTCCGCAGTATTGTTCGCTCGACCGAGGCAAGCGCAAGGCGACTTCCGCCTCGCTACGAATGATCGCCAAAGGGGTTCGAAGTTCATGAGCGGCATCTGCCGTGAACCGCCGCATTTCGGTGAATGATCGCTCCAGCCGCTCTATCATCTCGTTCAGCGTCTCGCCCAACTCCCCAAGCTC
>JAYVBW010000632.1:0-10113 GCA_043750255.1 Pirellula sp. | reverse complement strand
AGTGGCAACACTGGGATCGCGCTAGCTTTCGTATGTGCTGCAAAGGGATATCGGCTAACTCTAACGATGCCTGAATCGATGTCGATTGAACGTCGGGCGTTGTTGAGAGCATTGGGAGCAAGTTTGGTACTCACGCCAGCTGCCGACGGCATGCGGGGAGCGATTGTGAAGGCCTCGGAATTGGTTGCCAACGATCCGAATGGCTGGATGCCACAGCAGTTTGACAATCCAGCCAATCCGGCGGTACATGAACGCACTACTGGACCCGAGATTTGGACCGACACGGCAGGACAGATCGACGCAATCGTGGCTGGCGTTGGCACGGGCGGTACCATCACGGGTGTCGCTCGCTACATCAAGAAGCTCAATCCCAATTTCAAGGCAATTGCGGTGGAGCCAAAACAATCGCCAGTCATCTCTGGCGGTCAGCCTGGGAAGCATCGCATCCAAGGAATTGGTGCTGGATTTGTCCCAAAAAACCTCGACATGTCTATAGTAGACGATGTAATCCAAATCGACGATGAAGTAGCCTTTGAATGGGGACGGAAACTTGCTAAACACGAGGGGATTTTGGGCGGTATTAGCAGTGGAGCCAACATGTGGGCTGCAGCGCAACTCGCGGCCCGCCCCGAATACAAAGGGAAACGCATCGTAACGATCATGTGCAGTCTAGGAGAACGTTACCTATCGACACCGTTATTCGGTGATCTGGGAACATAGCTATGCATTACCAACGACCGTTGCCGCGACGCCAGTTTCTGTCCAGTTTTGCTAGCGTTGCAGCCATGTCCACTGGCCTTTCTCTACTAAAGGCGTCGTCGCCGCTTTCGGTAGATGACAGGACTCGCAATTCGCGAGATCCGAACTGGGATCGATCTACTCGCGAGGGACTGGCGTTCCTTGCCCGCACGCAGTCGACGCTTGGACAATGGAATACTCCTCCTTATCCAGTCGCTATTGGAGCGTTGGCCGGATTGGCACTGCTTTGTAGTGGATCGACCATAACGCAGGGACCGCATGCAGTACCGCTCAAGCGGACCACAGATTTTTTGATTAGTCGGAGCAGAAAGAACGGACTGATCGGCGACCAACACGATGATCAGCGCTATACGTATGGTCATGGTTTTTCGATGTTGTTTTTATCGCAAGTTTTAGGAGAAGAGGGACTTCAAGACCGCCGCGACGATTTGGTCGATGTGTTGAACCGAGCGGTTTCCTTTTGCGGCAAGGCACAGACGCCGGCTGGAGGGTGGGGTTACATCAGCGCAAAGGACGGAAGCGACTACGACGAAGGCTCCACGACGATTACCCAGGTTCAGGGCCTTAGAGGCTGTCGCAACGCTGGCATCGCTGTCCCGAACGAGATCATCGAGTCGGCGAAACGTTACATTTACAAATGCCAAAACGAAGATGGTGGTATCAGTTACTCGAGTCAACAAATGGGGGCCTCACGCCCGGCGATCACGGCAGCCAGTCTGGCGGCACTCTACAACGCTGGCGATTACGCGAGCAAGAAAGTACCCGAAATGCTGGCTTACTCGCGTCGCAATCTTTACAGTATCGGACCAGGGGATGACTCCTTTGGGCATTGGCATTACACCTATCTCTACTACAGCCAAGTGGTCTATCGGCAAGGGGATGAAGAATGGTTGCCTTTCCGTGACCGACTTTATACTCGCATTGCGAACGAGCAAAGTTCGGACGGTTCATGGGATGGATCAATCAATAAGATCTACACCACTGCATGCAATTTAATCATGCTACAGTTAGATCTTGGCTACCTTCCGATTTTTCAGCGCTAGCCCGGATTATTCATTTACCGTAGGGCGCTAGCCCACGGATGTCATCTTAACCACCACCGGAGGCTAGCGCATTCTGGCTAACTATTGATCCATGCTAATGAACTCCGGACCGAAGCCCTCGACGAAAAATCATTTACTCAATGACGAAGCATTCCAGCTCTGCAAGACGACACAGGCCAACACAGAATCATGGCGAGTAGAGCATCAGCGGCTTTCCAACGGTGCGGTCATATTGGATTTTGGAGTGAAAACTGCTGGTGGAATATCGGCCGGTCTTATGTTGGCACGTATATGCATGGCTGGTCGGGCCGAGATCACGATGCACCCTGCCAACTATTCGCTTGGCCCGTGGCCTCTGGTTCAAGTGGCCACGGATGATCCTGTCCATGCTTGCATGGCGTCTCAGTATGCTGGCTGGCCCGTCAAAAAGGACAAGTTCTTTGCAATGGGTTCTGGTCCGATGCGAGCCAAACGGGGTAAAGAACATGTTTTGCAATCTTTGGGCGTGGCCGATTCGAGTCATTGTGCGGTTGGCGTCCTTGAATGCGATTCGCTACCTGATGAAATGGTTGTTGAACTGATCGCATCGGAATGTGGAGTCGCGATTGAAAATACAGTAATCTGCGTCGCGCCAACCCGATCCATTGCAGGCACAGTCCAAGTTGTTGCCCGCAGCGTGGAAACATCCATGCACAAACTTTTTGAACTGGGTTTTGATTTGAATTCAGTCGTCTCCGGATGGGGTGTAGCTCCGCTGCCCCCTCCTGCTTTAGATTTTGTACAGGGGATTGGGCGAACCAACGACGCCATTCTTTACGGCGGGCACGTCACACTTTGGGTCAATGCAGAGGAACAGCAAATTCGAGAGATCGGTCCTAAAGTACCAAGCAATGCATCTCGCGACTATGGAATCCCGTTTGCGCAGACGTTCAAAAAGTACGACTACGATTTTTACAAAGTCGATCCAGGCCTTTTTAGCCCTGCCATGATCACTATTATCAATCTCAAGTCGGGCCGATCGTTTCGATACGGCTCGCTTCGCCCAGACATTCTTTCGCAATCGTTCGGAGAATCGTTTGTTGATTTGGCTGAAGCTGTCGCATCATCATGACAGACGGCATCGGCCAACAACAAGACTGTACCTTGCGAGTTGGCGTTTTAGGTTCGCCGTCTGGTTGGTACATGAAAGAGCTGCAACGCGCTGCATTTGCCATGCCTAAGACTAGGAAGACCGTGGTCGAGCCATTGTCATTTAGCAAGCTCAGTGTTTGGTCCGACGGCACGGGTTTGCCAACCGCAAAGACTTGGACACAAGGCACTGAAATCGATTTCGATTCCAAGTCAATTGCTTTGACAGATTGCGATTCGGTGTTGGTGCGATCGATGCCGCTTGGCTCGGTGGAGCAAATCATCTTTCGGATGAATGCGCTGCATGCTGCCCATGCATCGGGAGTCCAAGTGCTCAATTCGCCACGTTGTTTGGAAATCGCGATCGATAAGTGGCTCACTTTGGACATCGCTCAACGGGCAGGGCTAATGACTCCAAGGACGATTTGCTGTCAGACTCGCGATGACGCATTGCTGGCATGGGAGGCACTCGGCGGTGACTGCATCGTGAAGCCTATCTTTGGAGGAGAGGGACGCGGTATCGTACGAGTGACCGATAGCGATATGGCGTGGCGCGTGTTCAGTACCCTGGAACAATTGCAGTCGGTTATTTACGTCCAAGAGTTTCTGGAGAGTGAGGGTTATGATCTTCGTTTGTTGGTTGTAGGCGAAGAGCTGTTTTGTGTTCGACGTGAGAACCACGGCGATTGGCGATCCAACGTTGCACGAGGGGGTCGAGCGATTCCGCACTCGCCTACGTTCGAGCAGATTTCCATTGCATTCCGAGCTAGCAAAGCAATCGGCGGTTGGATGATCGGAGTAGATATCTTACCAACAAAAGATGGCCGCAACGTATTACTGGAGCTGAATGCAGTCCCCGGATGGAGAGCGACTGCCGGTGCTCTGCATGTCGACATGGCACAATTGATTTTGCATCGGCTGCATGAAATTTGAGAAATTTATGTTCATCCAGTAACGTCAGTTTAATCGCCTTGCGAAGCAAATGAGCCCAACACTTTTGTGCTTTAGAGAACTTACCGTAAACAGTCGCATTATCGCTGATTACAGTTCCTATGTATCTAGAGCTTGTTTTTGGAGTTGCTCCAGTTGCTGAATTGCTTCCATCGGCGTCATAGACGTAATGTCGATCGATTTCAACTTTTCGACAACCGCGTTTTCTTGCCATTGAAAAAGAGTCATTTGGATATGCCCGGATTTCTTCTTTGCAGGAGCGATATTGGGCTGACCATATTGATTCAAATGATTTGCTTCGAGTTGGCTTAAAATCTCTTTGGCCCGTTCGTTAACGTCGCGTGGCACGCCGGCCAAACGCGCGACGTGAATGCCATAACTCTTGTCCGCTCCTCCTGGAACGATGCGATGCAAGAAGACTACGTTGTCATCCCACTCTTTGACCGCCACGTTCCAGTTGCGAACACCTGGTAACGTTTTTTGCAAATCGATCAGTTCGTGATAGTGTGTGGCGAACATCGTTCTGGACCGATTGTGATTGTGCAAATGCTCTACAATCGCCCAAGCTAACGACAAACCATCGTAAGTGCTCGTGCCTCGCCCGATTTCGTCCAGGATTACTAGTGATCGATCGGTGGCTGTATTGAGGATCCGAGCTGTCTCAACCATTTCCACCATGAACGTACTCTGTCCACGGGCCAACTCGTCACTGGCCCCGACTCTCGCGAACAAGCGATCAGCGACCCCAATCGTCGCTTTGCGAGC
Organism: Pirellula sp.; assembly: GCA_043750255.1. Classification (GTDB taxonomy): domain Bacteria; phylum Planctomycetota; class Planctomycetia; order Pirellulales; family Pirellulaceae; genus JBKCUI01. The sequence continues at coordinate 5,467 of JAYVBW010000632.1, read as the reverse complement.
AGGGACGAAACTACCTATTTGTGCAAGCACCAATAACAAAGCCGATTGCCGTATGTAAGTGCTCTTGCCCGCCATGTTGGGACCCGTGATCATCAACACGCTACCGTGTTCGGCACCGATCATAGCATCGTTTGGTACAAACGTCCCTTTTGCCATTGTCGCGTCCAAAACAGGGTGTCTTCCCTCATGAATTTCTAAGATCGGTTCGTCTGTCATGGTCGGGCGAATGTACCCTTGTTTAACTGCCAGTTCGGCTAGTGAACTCAACACATCTAATTCGGCAAGAATACTTGCGTTCATCTGCAGAGCTTGAGTATTCGCATGAATCGCTTGTCGTAACTCCATGAACAGTTCGTACTCGAGCGACTTGGCTTGATCGTCTGCTGAAAGAACTTTCTCTTCGTAGTCCTTCAATTCCGGCGTGATGTAGCGTTCGGCGTTCTTAAGCGTCTGCTTGCGAATGTAGTTGATGGGAACGCGGTCGCGATGCGTATTGGTTATTTCTAGGTAGTAGCCGAAGACCGAGGTAAAACCAACCTTCAAACTCGGGATACCTGTCGATGTGATTTGATCCGCTTGGTAGCGAGCGATCCATTCTTTACCGCCTGCCGCCAATTGCCTCAGGTCATCAAGTCGCTGATCGTAGCCGGGACGAATGAAGCCGCCATCGCGAGCCAGCAAAGGGCAATCATCTTGCAGCGCCACATCAAGCTGCTCACGCAACGTTGGGCAAAGATCGATTCGTTGACGAAGCTGATTCAATCGCGAAGAGGCGCGTTCCTCCAGGATGGCTTTGATCTTGGGAATTTGGACCAGCGACCGACCGACTTGTTTGAGGTCACGGGGGCTCGATCGACCGGTAGCGACTCGGGCAAGCAATCGCTCCAAGTCGTATATTTCTTCAAGCATCTCTCGGATAGACGCTCGCAAACGCGTGTCGCGAACCAACTCATCGACAGCGTCCAATCGCAATTCGATTTGCTCTTTAGAGACCAACGGAGAGGAGAGCCACTGCGAAAGTCGACGGGCACCCATCGATGTAACCGTGCGGTCCAAAACCTCCAGCAAGGACCCAGCCCGAGAGGCAGTCCGAATCGTTTGGGTCAACTCCAGCGAGCGTCGAGTCGCTGAATCGATCTCCAGAGAGCGGATCAGACGCGCTGGTTGGAGCTGTTGAATATGATCGAGTGCAGTCTTCTGAGTTTCTCGTAGATAAGCCATGGCAGCACCGGCTGCGCTAATTGCCAAGCAGTCGTGCGCGTAGGTATTGGCGGTGTCTTTGGGATCGCTTTGCGTGTCCCAACCCATGCCAGATAGATCGAGCACTCCGAAATGTTCATGTAAAACTCGTTGAGCCTCCTCGATTCCAAATTGCCAGGATGGTCGGCGAGTAATGGGCCATCGTTCGAGTTCGCTTTTCGAAAGGGTCGAGTCGTCTTCGCGGACCATGACTTCCGCAGGCTCGAGCCTTGCGATTTGGTCCATAACGGTTTGTGCGGGATAAGCTCCGGCCTCGAAGCGTCCGGTGGACAACTCCACCCAAGCGATCCCGAGCCACGCGTTGCGTTCTTGTCCCGCTTTGCCCGGTGCGGGATGAAAGATAGCTAAGAGGAGGTTCCCAGATCGGGGGTCCAGCAATGCATCGTCGGTTAGCGTACCCGCAGTAACAATTCGCTGAACCTCGCGGCGGACAAGTCCCTTGGCGGTGGCTGGGTCCTCCACTTGTTCGCAAACAGCGACCCGAAACCCTTGACGTACGAGTTTGGCGAGATAGCCCTCGAGTTGGTGGTAAGGGAAACCAGCCATGGGAATAGGGTTTTCGCCTTTGTCCCGACTGGTCAGAGTCAGACCAAGGACGCGGGCGACGGTTTTGGCGTCTTCATGAAACAGCTCATAGAAATCACCCATTCGGAACAGCAAAATTGCGTCTCCGCTGGCCGCTTTGGCTTCTTCATACTGCTTCATCATGGGTGAAAGATTCATAGCCGAAGATGCTACCAAGCGGAAGCATTTGAACCAAGTGCCCAAATTTTTTCGGGATAAGGGAAACAAAAACGTCTCTTTTGTGTTTTCACTACTAAACCATTGGCCACCTGGCTAAAATCGAGAGATTGTGGCCGATCGCTCAGTGATCGTTACCGCATAGGAACTGGCTTCGAGTCAGCCGAAATCAAAAGTTTGGAACCAAAATGAAATACTCAGGCGTTACGCACATCGGTTTCCTCGTCGTGACACTTGCGGGGTTTGGCTTGATTTCACTTTCGGCCTTGGCACAACCGCCTGGCGGAAGCCCATTTGGTGGCGGCGGGTTTGGCGGACCTGGAAGCCCGCCCGGTGGAATGTCATTTAGCGGTCGAGGTGGGGACCGAGGAGGTGGGGACCGAGGAGGTTTCGGCGGTGGCGACCGCGGAGGTTTTAGCTCAGGCGGATTCGATCCATCCTCGTTTTTGACACGCATGGATACCAATGGCAACGGAATGCTTGACCCAGACGAAGCGCAGGGGCCAGCTAGGTTCATGCTCGATCGTATGGCTCGTAGCAACCCAAAAATCGACGTCAGCAAGCCTATTCCTTTATCGCTACTGACGGAATCGTTTCAACAGATGCGAAGCGGAAGTTCAGAAAATAGTTCAAACTACGCGGACTCAGAAAACGCGATAGTCGAAAAAGACTCGTTAGTACCGGGCTTCGGTAAAAAGGCCGTCGAAAAAGTTCCAGTGCCTGGCTTCGGAGTTGGGGGTGAGAGGGCAAACGTTGCTATCGACGACCGTGACATGAAAGAAGCTGACGATCGGATGGAGAGGTACGACAAAAACAAAGATCAGTATCTCGACGAAAATGAATTGAAGGAAGGACGATGGTCTGATTCCCCGATGCAATACGACATTAATCGCGATGGAAAACTCTCGCGTCAAGAACTTGCAACTCGCTATGCTCGACGCCGTTTGGCAAGTGGAAGTCAGCCGGAATCGAACCAACGGAGAGACGAGTCGAATTCCAAAAAATCTCGTGACAAACGTGACAATGGAGAAGAAAATACCAAGGACAAGCCGAACCTATTTGAAAAAAGAGCGAGCTTTCGAGTCACGGATGCAGAAGGAAAAGTGCCAGCAGTTGCAGGCCTGCCGGAGTGGTTTACTCGAAACGATGTCAACAACGACAGTCAAGTCTCGATGTTCGAATTCAGCAAGAAATGGACCCAGGACACAATCGAGGACTTCTCAAGATTTGATGCGAATCAAGACGGATTCATTACAATTAAAGAGTGCTTGGTCGCTGTAAAGAAAGGGTTCATACCTGGCGGAGCGAGCAGCGCACCGACCCAGCCCGAAGCTAGTACAGCAGCGGTAGCAAGTAGCTCAACGCCTCAAACACCAAATCCCAGCGCTTCACTGCCAAATGACAAGGTAGCGGCAATGAAAATATGGGCCGCTCCAAGAATGAAGAAAGAAGACAAGGATGGTAATGGATTTCTTTCCCCGGAGGAATTCATAAGTAAAACCATCAAGTTTGCAGATGCCGATATCAACAAAGATGGTCGTATCGATATTGATGAGTATGTGGCCGCCCGCATGAAATAATAACGAATTGCAACAAGCTGTTTGGTCTGACGGAAACTGACGATCAAGACTCGCTTAACGCTTAACACTGAAACGGTTTAACTATTTTGCTAACCAACAATGCCCAAGCACTGCCGCCGTCGCTGCGGCCGTTTCGACCCTTTGAATGCGTTCCCCTAGCGATAATATGCGTGCTCCGTGCTGAACTGCTTGGACCACCTCTTCGTCCGTAAAGCCTCCTTCCGGGCCCACGAGAAAAAGTAACTTCTGATTACAGTCAGCCAAAGAATTTGCTTCGTGAATGGTGTAAGCCGTCTGACCATCTATTGTCGGATGCAATATCCAGATCGCGGTAAGGTTTGGTTCACTCTTCAAGCCAATGGAATCCGCATAAACTTTGATGTCACTCATGCTCAGCGTTGAACGAATGCTCATTAGTCGATTGCGACCACATTGCTTACAAGCTTCCACGACGTAGCGTTCTAGCCGCTCGGCGTTGTCTTCGTTCACAACGGCTACGGATCGCGATGTTTTCAGCGGACTTAAAGAATCGACTCCCAACTCAACTAGCTTTTCGATCGTGTTGCGTTGGCGATCCCCCTTGGGCATCGCGATGGCAAAATGAAGTCGGCCTGAATGATCGCGAGGAGCGAACACATACGAGTCAATCGAGGCATTCACCGTTCGTTTGTCGATCGATTGAATGGTAGCGTGAGCTTCGTTTCCTTGCCCGTCGAACAAGACAATGGTATCGCCTTTCGAACACCGCAGCACGCGACTAGCATGGTGTGCTTCGCTGGTCGGCAAGTCGACAGTGCCGTGGTTTGGAAGCACAGGAACTAAAAATCGATGAAACGACATTCGGATTGGATTTTTGGAAACAAGGAAATTCGAAGACCTTTGCGATAGATTGTAGCTGTTTAACCCGCGCAGCGGCTGGCGGGCCATTTCACGATTCCACCAAGTACACTACGATCGAAGTTTACGATCGTATCCATCTTATTCGCAGACGTTCCATCCGTCGTCCGCGATGGAGGTCGTAGGGCCTCAATCGGCTAAACATCAGCTTGCAACTTGTTTAACCCGCGCAGCGGCGGGCCGGCATTAAACGCTTACTACCCAGTTCTAACAATGCCAGAATCCAATAAACCAAACTACCTGGGCGTGTTTGCCACTTTCGCCCGAAATAGTCTCATTCGGGACATGACGTTTCGAAGCAACTTTTTGCTGGATTGCGTTTCTAGCGTCTCGTGGTTGTTAATGAATTTGGGGTTTTATTTGATCGTGTTTCATCACGTCAAATCGATCGGGGTTGCGACCGGTTGGGGTGCGAATGAGTTCTACGTTTTTTTGGCCACAACTTGGTTAATCAATTCGCTCGTACAGGCGTTCCTGATGCCAAATGCACAGGAATTTAGTGAGTTGATCCGGACCGGCGGACTGGACTTTGCATTGCTCAAACCGATCGATACGCAATTCTTAATCTCGTTTCGCAAAGTGGAATGGTCCTCTCTCAGCAACTTTGTTTTGGGCCTGATTATTTTGGTCTATGCCATGTTGCAATTGAGTTTCCGATCGGATCCGCCTTGGACTGTCGGCCCAGGGTTAATGATTTTGTACTTTGCATATATTGTTTGTGGAGTAGTGCTGCTTTACAGCTTGATGATTTGCCTGGCTGCAACCAGTATTTGGCTAGGGCGAAATCAAAGTCTCTATGACTTTTGGTTTTACATTACCAACTTTTCGCGTTATCCGATGGAAATTTATCAATCAGGCTGGGGTGTTCCGCTTTGGTATGCATTCACCTTTGTTGTTCCGATATTGGTTGTGGTGAACGTACCAGCCCGACTGCTGGCGCAGCCCCTCGTACCGCGACAACCCTGGGAATGGGGTTTGATGGCGTTCGC
>JAYVBW010000631.1:0-5543 GCA_043750255.1 Pirellula sp. | reverse complement strand
CTGACGATCGACACTTCCTCATACCGATCTTGTCCCACATCGCCGACCCAAAGATCGCCTGTACTTCGATCGAAACTTAAACGCCAAGGCGCGCGAAATCCAAGCGCCCAAATCTCAGGAAGCGTCCCTGAATCGCTGACGAATGGATTGTCCTTGGGGACGGAGTAGGACTTATCACCCTCTTGGCGATCGACGTCGATGCGAACAATTTTGCCAAGCATGAGAGCTCGATTCTGCGCATTGCCGTTAGGATCCTCCTGAGGACCACTATCGCCGAAGCTAATGTACAGAAAGCCATCGGGTCCAAACGCCAACCAGCCTCCAAAATGTGCTCCCGTTGTTTGCGGCACCTGCAAAATCAATCGAGGTTGGCGTCCAGAATCGCTTTGGCCATCTGCGGACGCTTCACGTTCAACAATAGTGACAAACATCTTGCCGTCGACGGTGACACGATCGAACAGATAATATTTTCTGTTGTCGAGAAAGTTAGGGTGCAGCGCCAGCGCGGCTAGTCGACCTTGGTTAGGTGCTGCCGGACCAAGATCGAGAAACAGTTTTTTGCGGTTCTGATCCTCAACAGTGCTCTCGTTGTGCGGCTTGAGTAGAAGCCATACTTTTCGATTTTGATGCTCGACGACTAGAAACCCACCGGCAGAACCGGGAAGACTTCCGAGCCAAACCGGATTATCGAATTTGAGTGAATCGCCTATAATCGGCAGGAATTCTACCGAGCGGGCAAGCTCGTTGATGCGATTGGGCATGCCTTTAAAAATTCGGTCCGTACTATCGCTTTGTTTTAGGCTAACCAAGAATTCGATCAGATCATTGAATTCTACTTTCGACAGACTCACATGAATACTCTGAGGCATGATCGATGTGGGGCTGAGTCGTCGAGTATCGATTTCATCCATAGGTACTTGAATCAACTCGCCATTCTGACCGAGCAGTTCGAGCGACTGGTCGGTTGCACGTTTGATAATACCCGATACAACATTTCCCTCGTTCAGCAGTAAAACTGTCGTCTCGTATCCGTCTGCGATACGAGACGATGGCGTCAGAACAGATTCGATGATTTCGCGACGGCCAAATTTCTCACCCACTGCGAATAGATCTGGACCAGCTTTGCTCCGAGTCCCGTCGATGCTGTGGCATTTCCCACAAGAGAGCCGCTCGGAAGCGAACAGCGACTTGCCTCGCTCGATATCGCCCTCTTGAAGAAGTGCCGATTTCACGTACTCGGCCATGTCGGTATTCGACTTCTCCTGGCAATAGGCTGGGCCAAGCAAGAAGGTCGCGATAGCGAATGCAATTGTTGTTCGTATCACCAGTGGAACTTTCCAATATCTTTTGCTGGTTGACGGAACGGGGATTAATTTTGCTATTTTTTTGTGAGCGCCCATGATGAGGGCATCCTTGCACATTCTACTGAGAAACAGCAAATAATCGACAACCGCTTTCTAGGATTGCCCGAGATCGACAAAATCACCGACGAACTTAACCGTTTCAGTGGCAGACAACATCGTGGATGATTTATAAATGGGTGACGACGGAGCAAGGCAGAGAATCAATGCTCGGATTCGGTCGGGAATACAAAAAGTGCGATGAAAATGCTCCGCGAGATAGATGAACCCCGCCATCAAACGCGGTAAAGTACAACTCGCCCGCCCCATGGAGCTCCCGTCAATACTGATTTTTTGTCACACCTATTCGAGCGAACGCTTACGCCCTCGACCGGTCGATTTGGCGTCTCTTAGTGATGAACGCGATCAGAGCCGCCAATTTTGACTAGTTTGTTGTAGACACCGATCAGTAACAGTGGAGCCGCCCATTGCCCGACGAACATGCTTTTATCCTTTTCACCTTTCATTTGCAGGCAAAGCGAAACGGCCATTGATCCGAAAGCCGTCCAAAGCCACAAGTCCGAAGGCAATTTCGCAGTTTGTTCCTCGAGGGTGCGGGCAATAACTCCCTCAGAATGCTCGTGTGCTTCTTTGGTGGCTAAACGCTGCCTAGGGCTGCTAGTAGATTCAATCATCGTTAATTACCTTGTTGAAAAAATGGAGCGTCAATAATGCAGTCGGCTAATTCAGTTAGCCTTTGACTCGCCTGACGTAAGGCAAATTGTGTGCCGCGCCGACCCTATGATTATCGAAGTCAGTATTCCCGATTTGCGTTAGAGTTTCCAATCGCAAAACCCTTCGAAGATGGTCGTTTTTTGATCATGGCGAACGCCATTGAACCAATTTGCAATCTGTGTAGACGGCCCCTAAAAGCTAATAAAATAAACGACTATGATGGTATGCTTTAACTGGACCTGCGGCGACTGAGAGTTACTGTTAGTAAAAACCATGTGAGCAGCAGCAACGAAGCGTTTGCGTTTTTAGTTCAGTCAGCTACAGCATTTCAACCAGGAGAAACCCATGTTTAGACATCCAACCACCCCCGCGCTGGCTTTTATCGTAGCCACGCTGCTCGGCACATCCGTCTCATCTGCTGGACTCGGAGAAATTCGAGACACCGGTGGCTTTTTCTCCGAATCCGCCAAAACCAAAGCTACCCGTAAAATTTCTGAAATAGAGCAACAATACAAAAAAGATCTCGTGATCGAGACGTTCAAGGAAATACCGGAAGAGATCAAACAGGATGTAGACCTCTCAGACAAAACCGCTATGAATCGGCTGTTTGAACGGTGGACGGTGAAGCAGGCCAAGCAGCGAGGGGTAAACGGGATTTATATTCTGCTTTCGAAAGAGCCAGCCCACATCCAAATAGTCGTTGGCAATGAAACCCAGAATAAGGCGTTCACGTTGATGGATCGCGACAACCTCGCCAGCCTGATGCTTAGTAAACTGCGCAAGAAACAAAATGACGAGGCATTGTTGGAGGGTGTCAACTTTGTATTTACCACCATGGCAAGTCATGTGATCCCACACAATCGGGCCAACAACGTCTCATCTTCGACTACCGCTACGCCAGTAAAAGGAGGACAGACCGAACAAGGCATCCCATGGGGCTGGATTGTCATCGCGGTAATTGGCATCGGAGCGATCTGGCTAATCTTGGGAATTATTCGATCGGTGTCGGGGGGACGGGCGTCCACTATCGGCCCGGGAATGTCTCCCGGCTATGGCGGTGGAGGCATCTTCAGTTCGCTGCTTGGAGGTATGTTTGGCGCGGCTGCAGGCATGTGGCTCTATGACCAGTTCTCGGGCAACCATGGAAACGCATGGGGTGCCGATCAAGATAACCGGAGCGGTGGTTCAACGGGATTCTCGGGTCAAGATACCGACTACTCAGGAACCGGTGGCGACTTTGGCGGCGACTCGGGTGGTGGCGACTCGGGTGGCGGTGACTCTGGAGGAGGAGGCGATTTCTAGTTCCAGCAAAACATCCAACGCGAGATCATTCGGCTTGCAAGGCAAACGATTCATCGCTTGCTAATGGGCTAACAGGAAGTGCGTCGCACAGGTTCGAATGACGCGAACCGTTCAGATAGATTGCTCACGACTTCGGTTTGGCGATGGACGGGTTGGGCGAAAATGACCACATGGCAAACCCGATTAAACAAACAGGAGCGAGCAAAAGCCAGATTCCCATTCCAAGCTTGTTGCTGGATATGGCGGCGTCTGAGGCGAGCGATGCGGGATTAGTTAACTGAGGTTGGGGCAACGATGTTGGAGGCAAAGGCGAGCCGGGAAATGGCGAGTTGGGCATGCCATTCGAACTTGGTTGGATCTCTTGTTGCGGTGAAGCTCGAGTCCAGGGCGAATTGTATGGGATTGGATTGGGGCTATTTTGCATCATTACGGGAAATGACACCGTTGAACTTGCAGAAATGGAGCCCGCCGTTGCGGCTTGATGCGCTTTCGGAAAGTGTACGACTCCGATCGCTGGCAAAATGAGGGCCAAGCAACTGGTTGCGCAGATTAGGATCAAGCCTGTAAATTTCATGATTTTTCAGGGGATAGGTTGGGACTATTCACTCGGATAGCTGCGTACAGCATGGAGAGTAGCACATTACGCCCCTCCGGATCGATGCGAAACGGCCTGGCATTTGGCACAATACTTCCTTTTTTAGATCAGGTGATTTTTTCTCGAAACCCACCAATTATATATACTTGTCTTTCCCATTGAAAGCCTGTGTCCCTCGCCTCTCGATGTTGGAAAATCGTAATGCCGCAGTCGCCGAGTTGGAACTGCGATTGAAATCGCAACAAGAAGCCTAACGCGATTTTCGCCATCCAAAGGCGTGCAAATTACGTGCGTCAACGTAGCGAGCGTCCGAGTTCGCTGCGTTGAGTACAACAACGATTAACTCGCGTCCCTCCCTCTGACTACAGGATACTAAACACGCGCCCGCTGCATCGGTCGTACCTGTTTTAAGCCCCGTGTACCCATCGATACTCAGTAGTCGGTTTGTGTTCTCCCATTTCAAATTGCGTTTATATCCTCCGATACCAGTCACTTCACAACCATGCTGACGGCAAGTGACATAGTCGCGGAATCGAGGCACATCCAAAGCCGCTTTAGCCAATTGGGCTAAGTCTGCCGCCGAAGATAAATGCACTTTATCCGTCAGCCCGTGCGGGTTCACAAAATTGGTTTGCTGCATGTTCAACTCACGAGCAGTCAAATTCATCTGCTCGATAAATCCGTCGAACGACTGTTGGTCATCGAGACTCGCATCCGACTTTGCAAACCTTCGGCCAAAGTGCTCTGCCAACGCAACCGATGCATCATTTCCCGAAGGCAACAAGAGTCCGTACATTAACTCGCCCACAGCAAGACTTTCGCCAACCCGAACTCCGGCCGTGGAACCAACCGTGTCATCCGCACGCTTCGAAAATGTCAACACTTCATCCAGCACTTCCGGATGCGCTGCGGCGAGCTTAAACACCAGATATGCGGTCATGATTTTGGTCGTGCTGGCAATGTGCATCGGGGTTTCGGATTTGTTTGTCGCGATCGACTCGCCACTGGCTCGATCCAGGATGGTCCAGGCCGTGCAAGTGACGTGGGGCGGACCGAACGGATCATCCGAAGGCTTTTTTTCAAGTTTTTCTGAGTTCACAACTTGTGGTGCTGGCAGCGGTTGGTCTTGTTCTATCAGGGCACCGAGCGCTTTCCAGGTCGCTTCATCCACAACTCCGGTCGCTTCGAGTTTTTCTTGTTTCTGAAAGGCTTTGACTGCCGCCTCTGTGGCAGGCCCAAAGTCACCATCCACCGAAATACTTCCAGGCGGCAATAACCTCGCTTTGAGTGTCCGTTGAAGCAACTCGACAAGATCGCCGGTCGCTCCAATACGCATTGCTTTGGCTTCTGTACCGGATGCATCTTTGTCCGCCGTCTTTGGGGCAAGCAGATCGTAGACCGCTTTCGCAATGTCGGCGCTCAATTTGTTTCCAGCGTTGTCGTCGGTCCAGCGGATATCCTTGTTGTTGTCCGTCAATACACACAACGCGATCGTGCATCCCGGCCCCATGAGCAAGCCTGCATCGGTACGAACACGGGTGACCGACCCGGTCTTGTGCGCGACTTTGACT
>JAYVBW010000630.1:0-2259 GCA_043750255.1 Pirellula sp. | reverse complement strand
AAGATCATTGCAAAACGCATGGAAATAAGCCTGTTTTTGTGGAATGGTAACTTTTTTCCTCGCGAAAGTCTTTATTTGAGTTGTAGCGACCTTCAGAGGTTCTCCCATTTTAGCAATCTGCCAGGCGAAAGTTAGCCGAGAAGTTACTTCGAAGCCGAGATACTTCGATTCAATGCTTAGCTCTATGGAAGGGGGAGTGGGAAAGCGTTAGGATGGGAGTAGAGATGGACTGGTATATACCTGACACCGTTTCGTTCAATATAAACAGGCGACAAATATGCAAAATCGAAAGCAGAGCTTTGGTTGGAACACCACATTCTTACTTGCAAGTGCCATTCTGCTCGGTGGAATGTGGTTTCAAGTTCTTTTTTTTCAGCATTTTGCGGGGGCTACGGTGCCCGATGGAATGAAATCAGACACTGATCCGAAGCCAGCGCAGGCCGAAAAAGCTTCTGATACGCCGACTGCCAAGCCTTTGACAACGAGACCAGACCCACGAAAAGCCGTCGCGCCGGTAAAAACTGAGCCGAAAACAGAAAAAGAGAAAGCTGACGAGCTCAAGGCAGCCAAAGCCCGTGTGGCGGCTCGCAAACGAGGCGAGATCACGTTTGACGACCTCAAATTTGATATTGAAAAGGATGGTGATTTCAAGCCGGAGATGATTACCAAAGAATTGAAAGAGCTTGACGAAAAGACTTTAACACTCCGCGGCTTTATTTTGCCGACCTCGGTATTCCAACAGTCTGGCATCAAACAATTTGTTTTGGTTCGAGACAACCAGGAATGCTGTTTTGGCCCAGGAGCCGCCATCTACGATTGCGTATGGGTCGAAATGGCGCCAGGCAAAACCACCAACTTTGCAACTCGCGTTGTGACAGTAAAAGGGAAATTTGAAATCGACACAGAGAGTTATCAATATCCCGATGGCGGTTACTACGCGATCTACCGCATGACAGCCGAAGAGGCGAAATGACCAGGCCCCCATTGCTAGAGACCGATTTGCCTTTCCCTCGTCGCCGAGGAAAAGTCCGGGATGTTTATGATCTTGGGGATCGGTTGTTCATTGTTAGCACGGATCGAATTAGTGCATTTGATTGGGTTATGCCCAATGGAATTCCTGATAAAGGTTCGGTGCTGACCCGACTAAGCCTGTACTGGTTCGCCGAACTTGGCGTTGAAAATCACCTCATTAGCGATGCTGTGCCTGACGAAGTTCAACCTTACGATCCTGATAGCGATTTGGTCGGACGATCCATGGTTGTGCGCAAGGCCGAGGTTATTCCGTTTGAATGCGTCGTCCGCGGTTATCTCGAGGGGAGCGGCTGGAAGGAATATCAGGCAACGGGGCAAGTCTGCGGTATCGATTTACCAAAGAATCTTCGGCAGTGCGACGCTTTGCCCAACCCACTATTTACACCCGCAACCAAAGCCGAGAGAGGTCACGATGAAAACGTCTCATTCGAAACCATGAGCAGTTCGATTGGGAGCCAGTTGGCCAATGAATTGAGGGACAAAACTATTGACGTGTATAATCGAGGAGTTGAGCTGGCCAAAAAACGAGGAATTATCATCGCAGACACCAAACTGGAATGGGGTTGGTGGGAAAGCCGTGTGATCCTGATCGATGAAGTGTTAACCCCCGACAGTTCTAGGTTTTGGCCAGCAGAAAACTGGACGCCCGGCAGATCGCAGGAGTCCTTTGACAAGCAGTTTGTTCGCGAATACTTGATGGGGACACCCTGGAACAAAAATAGTCCACCGCCCTCGTTGCCAGAATCGATCGTTCAGCAAACGAGAGCTAGGTATATTGATGCCTACGAACGCATAACCGGAAAAAAGTTTGGTTAGTGGACCTGTCCACATGCTTGCGTTTTGAAGATTCCTGTTTAACCGATCGAAGCGATAGCCTAGATCGCGGGCGTTGTAGAGAAGGTCGCCCGCTTTCAAGACCGCAGGTGGTTCAAATGACGATAAGCCGATCGCCGCTGCGCGGGTTAAACAAGTCGCAAGCATCGGATATACTAGGATTGGGTTGGAGTTCCTATTGCCGAGTTTGTTGGCGTCAAAACACTATTTTGGGATTCGCGAATGCTGTCGTCATTGCTAAAAACTTCTCGTTACTTTTTTCTATGCAACTTAGCTCTTGCAACAATCTGTTCAGCAGACGACTGGCCTCAATGGAGAGGCATTGCGCGAGACGGTAACTGGAACGAAACCGGTATCCGAGATGATTTGCCCGATGGTCAATTGCCTTTGGAT
>JAYVBW010000629.1:0-3008 GCA_043750255.1 Pirellula sp. | reverse complement strand
GAGTTGTACTAAACCGCTTGTGTCAAACTTTTGATAACGAACGGTCGTGCGGACGTCTTCGGCAATCATATTGAGGATGGCTCTCGCCATTTGTGCTTGCCGAACACTATCACGTCCCGTCTCTTGATTGACCAAATAGAGCTGAATCAAACCTCCGATTAATCCAGCGATCACTGTGGTCAGAGCTAGCGACAGGATCAATTCCAATAGCGTGAAAGCATAGCGTTGTCGGTAACGGAATGAACGCGTCAAGCTAATCATTGAACGCCTCCTCCGGAACCAGATGAACCGCCGCCCGATGACGTGCCGGTCGTAGATGTAGGAGGAGTATCCAGACCCAGGCTGGGGTCGATCATCCACCGAACGATGAAAAACAATTCTGGATTGTAGGTAGTGGAATCAGGTTGATCGGTCACACTGAGTCGAACACCGATCATGTTGGGACGTTCTGCCGTAGATGTCTGAATTTTGTAATACCAACTGCCCCTTCGGCCTGAGTCGGTAATCTGAGTCCAACTGGACGAAGTCAACGGAATCGCGCCCGCCAATACTTCTGACATCTTGGATTCGCAAAGTATCTGAGCCGTGGAGAGTCGCTGCGACATCATTCCGTTATCGGTCGCTTGTTTAGTAACCTGTGCCAGCAGAGCGGCAGCTACCGCCAAAATCGAAAGAGCCAGTACGACTTCGAGGAGAGACAAACCAGCGCGGCGAAATTTTACACAAGGTTTCATACCTATTTGAGCCGCAGGCGCTAGCCGCCGCATTCGCCCAAAATATTTCGACCTGTGCGATTGTATTGCCTGCGAAATTGAGTTTTGTAACATTGCGACTATTTGCAACATTGCGACTAGCGCCTGCGGCTCAGATTTTCTCGTTTGCATAGTTTTGGCACTTTCCCAACTGAGTTCACGGTGTTGCAACAGAGGTCAAACGCATCGACTTCACTTGCCCGGTCACACCGCGAATTTGGATCGCCATGCGTCTACCTCGATCGTCAGCCAAAATGATTTGCGCAGTTGTGCACGAACCATCTGGGTAAAGCAACAGCGGAGACGAAAGGCCAGAACCGTCACCTTGAGAGGAACCCCCGCTTGTCGGAACAGTTCCGCCCGATTGTTGGATCACTAATGCATTGCGTGAGTCAATCAGCGTTTCAACCATCGAAAACTGAATCCCTTCGCCCAACTGCTTTGTGCTGCCGGATGATTCCGATGTCGACACTGCCCCACCGCCGGTAGTCGATTGGGTCTGAATCACTTGGCCCGATTGCATTATCGTGGCACCAGCGGAAGCGTCTTGGGCTTCGCTGCCACCCAACCACGGAGAGATCGAATAATCTTTTCCTTGCAAAGTCATCCGGATGACTTGAGCCTGCCCTGTTCGCATAGCCGTCACTCGTCCTTGCATGATGTCATTACGAATCTTTTCGATCGACTGGCTTAATCGACGACTGCTGACCATCGACTCAAATGAAGGGATGGCAATACCAGCAAATGCGACCAAGAGCGCCAACACGAGCATCAACTCAAGCAGAGTAACTGCCGTTCGGTTGCTTGCTCGCATTTGAGACATAATAGGCGTTCCGTTCGAAAGTTCGTTTATGGGGTAATGTTTATGGGGTAATATCGTCAGCCGTACCGGACTGGCCATCGGGACCTACGCTTCGCAGATCAAAAGAAGTTCCATTTGGCTTGTAATCATAAGGCTTTTCCCATGGATCCTTTGGCACTTCTTTGTCTAATTTCATCACCCAAAGGCTTGCGTCCGTAATATCAGCCGGTTGTGTGTGCAACGCTTCGAGTGCCGATGGCAGGTTTCCAACCTCAAGCTGATATTCCTTCAATGAAGTCGAAAGAATGCCTAACATGATTTTCGCTTGTTTCTTTTTGGCACCATCCAACGTGCCTTGTACTGCTCGGATACCAAAACCGGCGATGACCACCAAAATAATGAGAACCAAAAGCAACTCCAAGAGCGTGAAACCGCGGCGGATGCTTTTTCGAGAATTCATTCTACGCTTCATACCAAAACTCCTAATTTGAAAGTTAAAGGGCATCTGAACTGTTGAGAATAGGCAGCATCAGGGCCAACACAACAAACATAACCATTCCTGCTAATATCAATAGCATGATTGGTTCCAATAAGCGGACCACTGTCTCCAAACGACGAAAAGTAGTCCGCTCCAAATTTTCAGCTATCGTTACTAACACCGAATCGAGGCTATTGGACTCCTCAGCTACAGAAATCATTTCAACTACCGTCTGAGGGAAGTGGCCGCTCTTTTCCAATTGTTTGGCCAGTCGCTCGCCAGCAGTGATCTCTTCGCTAGCTTCGGCGATGGATTCCGCCAAAACAACGTTACCTGCGGCTTGCCGACTGATCTCGAGAGAACGCAAGATTGGGACACCATTTTTCAGAAGTGTTCCTAGCACTTGACAAAATCTCGCGACGGCCAAGTTCAGAAAAACACTTCCTATCAGGGGAGTTTTTATCTTGAGCAAATCCAAATTGCGTTTGCCATTGGTTGTCTTCAAATACTTGTTAATCATCAAGCCAATCAGGGCTATCGTGCCGAGGATTGCCCACCAGTAGTACTGCACGATTTTGCTGATCCCTAACAAGATCTCGGTCGCTTGTGGCAGCTTTCCCTTGGCTCGCAATGCCCCAAATATGCCCTCGAATTGAGGCACGAAAAAGATGAGCAGGACGGTCACCACGACCACACCGACGGACATGACGAACATGGGATACGCGATCGCGCCCATCGTCTTGCCTTTGATTTCTTCTTGCTTTTCGACAAAACTGCCAACCCGTTCGAGTGCATCTTCTAGAAAACCTCCTTCGCTACCGGCTCGGACCATGTTGACCGCCATGTCATTGAAAATGCGGGGGTAACGAGCCATGGCTTCTCCCAACGCTTCGCCCTCTTCGACTCGACCGCGAATTTCACTAACAGCATTTTGGAGTGTACGATTCCCTCCCGATTGATTTGACAGCAGAGTCAA
>JAYVBW010000628.1:0-2934 GCA_043750255.1 Pirellula sp. | reverse complement strand
GTTTGAAGAAATCAAGCAGACTGGCATCAACTTTTCGTTCAGTTCAGGCCGCTCCGATGGCGAATTTGCAATCATCGAGTCGCTTGGTGGCGGAGTCGGCGTGTTGGATTATGACAAGGATGGTCGGCCCGATTTGCTGTTCGCAGGGGGTGGCACATTGGCCAATAAGACGGTCTCTTCACGCCCATCTGGATTTTTCCGAAACCTAGGAGACTGGCATTTCGAAGAGGTCACCCAAGCTGCTGGAGCAAGTGCAACACAGTGTTTTACTCATGGCATTTTTCCAGCCGACTTGGACAACGATGGATTCGATGATGTTGCAATCAGCGGATATGGTGGAGTACAAATCCTACACAATCAAGGAGACGGCACTTTCTCCGCTCTCCATTTGCTCGTGACGCATCCTGAGTTCCCATGGAGTAGTAGTTTAGCGTGGGCTGATTTTGATCAAGACGGAGTACTCGATTTATACGTCGCGCACTACGTAAATTGGTCGTGGAAACATCATCCGAGCTGTGCAGGAGCTGTCGTACCTCGCGAGGTGTGTGCCCCACGAGAATTCGATGCCGTCGGAGACGCAATCTTTTTTGGGGATGGGCAGGGAAGCTTTCGACGAGAGGATCACAGTGTAGGACTCGTGGATGGCGGCAAAGGACTGGGGGTCGTTGCCAGCGACGTCGATTTGGATGGCGATATCGACATCTATGTTGCAAACGACACGACGGACAATTTTCTCTACTTGAACGATGGAACGGGCCATTTCCAAGAATCGGCCGTGCTCGCTGGCGTAGCTGGCGATGAGCGCGGTATCAGTACAGGAAGTATGGGAACTTTGGTTTTCGATGCCGATCAAGACGGACTACCTGATGTGTGGGTAGTCAATTTTGAGCGTGAACTTTTTGGGCTGTATCGAAATGATGGCGGAGGACTATTCACGCATGTTAGTCGGTCGATGGGACTCGCTAGCATTGGAGGTGACCACGTTGGTTTCGGTACAGTTGCAATCGACTACGACCAAGACGGAGATCTGGATCTGGTGGTCTCCAATGGACATGTTTCTTATGCATCGCCACACGCGCCATTCAAGCAACTCCCGTTGTTGCTCGAAAACAACCGCGGCCGCTTTTCACGTGTCCACCAATCTGAGGACTATTTTTCACACAGCCACAGCGGCCGAGGACTTGCAAGCGCGGACTTAGATGGAGACGGAGTTTTGGATCTTGTGGTTTCGCACCTTGAGGAACCGGTTTCGCTTTTGCGAGGATGTTGCACTGTTTCACAGGCTGCAATCAGGTTGCAGTTGATCGGCACCGTTTCTAATCGAAGTGCAATCGGCGCGGTGGTGCGACTATCGGACAAACGAATCTTGATGCACAATGGAGGAGGAAGCTACCTGTCTAGCTCCGATCCCAGGATTTGGTTAACTGGGTTTGCGCCAGGAAGCCAGCAACACATTCAAGTTGTTTGGCCTTCGGGAAAGGAGAATGACTATGTGGTATCAAATGACGACGGAGATTTTACGATTATTGAACCGATTTCGCCATAGAGCCAATTGCCTGACTGTTCTTTTTTTGTTTTTCTCGGCCTGCAATCAAGCGTCAAAGCCTTCAACATTACATCCGCCGTCGAACAACACGAATTCCCCTTCGACGGCTGAGGTTCCGGCGGCTCAATCCAAAGCACCGCCGCTTCAAATTGCCAGCTTCGTTCCTCCAAACATCCCGAATCCGGGATATGTCGGACCGTTAGTATGTGCGGAGTGTCATAAGGATCGCGTTGCAGAATGCTTGCCCACAAGTCATTTCCGTACTTGTCGCTCACCCGACTTTTCCTCGCTGCCCCGCGGGTTCTTGCCTGAGAATGCGCGTTTTAAGCGGAACAACGATCCTGTTGAGTTTGAGACCCAAAAACGGGGAAAGGAATTAGTACAAGCAACGCTTGAGCCGTTCGCAAATGGAACACGACGCATCGAGTCCTCGATCGACCTAATTTATGGCGCAAATCCGATTTCCGATGAAGTCTATTTGTCCTGGCGTCCGGACGGCTCGATGTGGGAGCTACCCATCGCGTGGGTTTACGCCACCGATTGTTGGGGAGCCAGCGGATATGATCGCGACGCGGTGGGCGACCGAGCACGGCAACTAACTTTACGATGCTTTGAATGCCACAACACTTGGTTTCAACATATTCCGGGTACGGCCAATGTCTATCGACGCGAGGACATGATCATGGGTGTAACGTGTGAACGTTGCCATGGTCCAGGCAACGAGCATGTCTCGTTTCATCAGGAACATCCGGCAGAAAGGAAGTCGCACGGCATACTTTTTCCCGGTGGACTGCCGCGAGAGCGGCTGATTGAAGTCTGCACGCAATGCCATGGCAACGCAATTCGTCATAAAGGACCGGCACTCGCGTATCGGCCCGGCGAAGAACTTGAAAAGCATTACCGAACGGTGGAGCCGCGATACACAGAGGATGACCATGTCGCCAACCAAATCGGGAATCTGCGTAAATCAAAGTGTTTCCAGCAGAGCGAGATGACCTGCATCACCTGCCACGACCCGCATTTGACCGGGTCGCCCGTCGGCAGTCAGTTTCAGGAAAGTTGTTTGAATTGCCATAGCGCTACCGCATGCCCAGAGCAGCCGCGATTGCCATTAGGTGTGCGCGACCAATGCGTCGAGTGCCATATGCGCAAGTACGTCAAGGTAAACGTTAATTTCGACTTGGCGGACGAATCGTATGTTCCGCCCATTCGTCGTTCGCAACACCTCATCTCTATCGATCCGGTCGCGACCCATGAAGTTCTTTTGGATTTTTTTTCACATTCACGATCCGTCGATTCTTCGAAGACGGACACGCAAGCCACAACGACTCAGCACCACAGAGCTTGGCTAGTCGAACATTGGGCCGAGGAGGCCAAACGCACCGAAG
>JAYVBW010000627.1:0-6370 GCA_043750255.1 Pirellula sp. | reverse complement strand
GCACCTATGCCTCCGTAGTTGACCGCATCATCCGCTTCCAGATTGAAGAAGGGCGGCTGAAGAATCGCGGCCGGAAAGACAATCTCATTCATCAAAGGATTGTAGTATGCGTTCACTGTTTGCGGTGGCATGAACCATTCGCTGCGATTAATAGGCTTGCCAAGCTTGGTGATTTGGTAGTTGTGCTCGAACTCCGATATTTCTCCCATGTTGGCGATGACGTTGTCAGGCACGATCTTCACCGACGAGTAGTCTTTCCAAACATCGGGGTAGCCAATTTTCGGAGTGAATTGCGACAATTTTTCTTGTGCTTGCTTTTTTGTCCCGTTGCCCATCCACTCCAGTTGATCGATTCGTTTTTCAAAAGCGATCATGAGATTCTTGACCAGGATATTCATCTTCTCTTTCGACTTGGGTGAGAAGTATTTTTCGACATAGAGTTGACCGACCGGCATTCCAAGCCGCCTGTTGCACGCGTCAACGCCTCTTCGCCAAAGCGGTTCTTGTTCGGTAACACCGCTCAGAGTTGTTTTGTGAAAATCGAAGTGAATCGTTTCCATCGACTCACTTAGGAGCGGTGCGTAGGAGTCGATCATGCGAAACGCAAGATAAGCCTTAAGCGTTTCCAAATCGCTTTCATTGACGATATTCGAAGCACCGGTCATGAAGCTCGGCTGGCCGACGATCACATCGAGTCCGGTCGGCAGGCCTGCCGACGTTGCATAGTCGGACCAAGCCAGATGCGGAAAACTACTGGCCAATTCCGAGGCGGGCATTTTGTTGTAGGCTTTGAGCGGGTCTCTTAATTCGACTTGGGTCCATTGCGATTGTGCAAAGGATCGCTCTAGCTCGACAATCTTGATCGCAAACTCGTTAGGATTCGGCCATTCGATTTGAGCGAGCATCTTTTCGATGAACTTGGTATACGCAGCCAAAATGGTCTGGTAGCGTTCCGTGTCCTCCAAGTAGTAGTCGCGATCAGGTAACGTCGTGCCATCTTGGTTGAGGTAGACGGCATATTGATCCGAGCGTTTTGCGTCTGGCTCGATATAGAAATTGTAAAAACTTGCAATGCCACGTCGAGAAAGGCTACCCGCGAGTTTCAAAAGCTGGTCTTTGTTACCGATGGCTTTGATCTGGCTCAGCATCCCCTGAATCGGTTGGAGGCCGGCTTTGTTTCTTTGTGCGATATCGGTGTACGAACGATAAAAGTCGCCAACTTGCTTGGCGATGGGCGACGGACTTTTTTGTGCGCTTGCATCCTCGATGATCTTCTTGATCGCTTCCTTGGTTTCAATGTCCAACGCGGTGAATGCACCGTAGTTCGATTGATCGTCGGGTATTTTCGTTTTCGCAAGCCATTGGCCATTCACGTACCGAAAGAAGTCTTCGTCCGGTGATACCGATTTGTCGAAATTCTCAAGCTCGATGCCCGACAAAAGGGGCTTGGTTGCGATGTTTTGGGCATTCGAAAATGGAGCGAAACAAATCAGCGAGAGAATGGTTGGTGCGAGGAGTAAGCCAATAAGTTGATTGGAGAGCAAGCTTTTTATCATATGTCGATACCTTGGATGAAGGAGTAAAGATGTTGAGGATGGCAGGTATTCTAGACCATCTCGCTGAACACAGGTATGGACCGGCTGAGGACCTCCGAACCTATTTGCAAACGACTACGTGCAAACGGCCAGGAAGCCACCGCTTCTTAAGTGGGGAAACCAGGAACCGGTCAGCAATTCGCTCGATTGACGATTTAACCGATAGAAGCGTTCAATCAGCAAACCACTTGCAATCAAGTCACTTCGCAATTCGCGCTCCGAGTAGATGTGTAGAAACATCGACGGCAACCCGCGATACGCGTAGACGCTATCTCCCAACTCCCAAGTTGGATCGCGCAGAGCTCGAAACCAATCCATTAGCGTTCGCCGCACTCCACCGGGATCTCGTAGCCAGGAGCCGCGATTGTGGACGTGAACAAAAAACTTGCCATCCGCCGTGAGGATTCTTTTGGCGTGTTTCATAAACGAGCGTCGATTATCGCGGCCTTGAACCATGCCCAAAGAACTGTACATGCACAAAACAGTATCCGCAAAACCGTCAGCCAAACAGTCTAAATGCGCCATATTGGCGCGAATCGCGACCGCTTCGCTTTGAGCCTCTAACGACGCCTTGGTCCTGTACTCTTCGAGCATATCCAAACTTAAATCGACACCGACCACACGCCAACCTTGCTCGGCCAATGGAATTAAATTGCGCCCCGTTCCACATCCAAAGTCGACGGCAATCCGACGCGACCCATCCGACCGAATTGCTGCCGGACCAAGATGTTCCGCAATCAACCTCCGATCTAATTCAAGCAACGGATGGCCTGCATGAAATCGATCGTAGTCCGTTGCGATTTCGGGCTGGGTAACATAGTCCCACGTCCCGCGCGAAACTCCGGCAGGCAATTGCCACGAAGCTCGAGTTTGATCGGTTGTTCTGTCTTCAGAGCTGGGCATATGCTTCGACAGGTTGTAGTATTCTTTTGATGCAAACATTGCTTGTGTTTGTTCACGACGCGAATACTCGCTGACGCTAGCCGCGATTCGCTTCGTTAGACTAGTTCCTTCATCGGCTGACAACCGTCATCGACGAGATAATGTGGGCGGCCGGTTGCGTCTCTCACGGTGGTGGTCAAAGCGTTAATCCCGAGGTTGTGATAAAGGGTCGAGAATACTTCTTGAAAAGTTACTGGACGCTGTACTGCTTCTCCGCCTAGGCGATCGGTCGCGCCGATGATTTGGCCCGTTTTCATTCCACCGCCAGCAAGCAGCGCACAGGAAACGTTCGGCCAGTGGTCGCGTCCACCGTCTTTGTTAATCTTGGGTGTACGCCCAAATTCTCCCCATGCAATGACCGTTGTGTTATCCAGCATGCCACGATCGTCGAGGTCTTCAATGAGCGTACTGAGAGCCTGGTCGAAGTCAGGGAGATTTTGCTTGGCTATTTTGAAGTTATTCCCATGCCAGTCCCAAAACGAGTAACTCAGGGTTACGACGCGCACGCCTGCTTCGACGAGTCGACGTGCGAGCAAGAATTGCTCGTTCAGTCTCGGTGCTGCGTCCCCTTGTTCTTTGTCCGTCCCTTTGCCATACCGCTCGCGTAGTTTTGTGGATTCCGAGGAAAGGTCGAGTGCGTCGAGCATCCTACTGGATGTCAAAATATCGAACGCGCGTTCCTGAAAAGAATCGAAGCCCTCCATGGCCCCACTACTATCGAGACCGCGTCGGAAATGATCGATGCTTGACAGCAATGCCTTGCGATCCGCGAGTCGCTGAGTCGTGATACTGCCGAGTACCATATCATCCTTGATATCGCCGGAGGGATTGAAGGGTGTGTGAGCGTGGCCAAGAAAGCTCGACTTACCGAAGTTGTACGGTGTGTGCTTCATCTTGGGCGACAGATTAACATAGGAAGCTAGCGTCGGATCATGTGTTCCTTGTAGCTTGGAAATGACCGAGCCAAACTCCGGCCATCCGCCAGGCGGATTGCGTTCATTGAGGCGGCCCGTCATGCATTGAAAAGACTCGTGTCTATCTTTAGCACCGACTATGGATCGAATAATTGCAATCTTATCTGCCAGTTTCGCTAAGAGCGGAAGGTGTTCGCAGATCTGTATCCCAGGCACGTTTGTCGAGATGGGACGGAATTCGCCGCGAATCTCGACGGGGGCATCCAGCTTGAGATCGTACATGTCCTGATGCGGTGGTCCGCCAGGCAGATACACCATAATCACCGACCTGTTTGAATTGCCAATCTTTTTAGCTGTTTCGGCGCGTAGCAACTGAGTTAAGGAAAGCCCTCCGAGCCCGAGTGATCCGATTTTTAAAAAATTGCGGCGGGGCAATCCGTCACAGAAGCGGTTGCAGGACTTACCTTCGATGGTAAACATCAGTACAAATTCCAGAGAATGGGGGGATCGGCGGGATTGAGCAGCTCAAGATCTTTGCAGCGCAGCGGTCCATTGTCAATCAAATTACTTGATTGGGCGGAAACCTTGGATGCGACCGCGAGGGGCTATGCCCTCGACATCAATTGGGAGATCCAACTGGTTGACGCAAACGTTTCCTGCCGCGTCATAGGCTTCAATTCTTAAGTAGATCGAGGTCGGCAGGCTTGGATCTGCTGGCCAGACGTAACGACCGTTATTACGAACGCCAGAGGCGATAGTGGACCATGGGCCGGTGGGGGTTTGTGAATAGGATAGCGTGATTGGACGATCAGGGAAAAATTCGTCGTTCGCGCGATACTCGATGATCATCGAACCGGATTCTTTACCCTTGCCATACAACGCGCTCACTATTTTGGCTTGCGGTGGTTCGATATCGACGTGGATCCAAGCATCTGCGTTGTCACCATTGCGAGGTCGATTCGATGCTAGACCATTGGTTCCAACAATGACCATTCGAAATCCAAATAGTCCTTCCGTTTCTACTTCGATGTCGAAGGGACTTGCGCGATCTGGATCTTGACCCCACAACTGCCATGTTTGCCCCTCGTCCGATGTTCCCCAGAGCTCAACTATTGAAATCGGCGCATCCGGATCGTTATCTATGTTGTAGTCGAGGCTGAATGCTTTGCTGTTACTATAGAGCCGCTTGATGTCCCGGTGAAACGTAGACTGCCCAGGAATGCGAGTAGCCTTGGGCTCAATCTCGAGCGAAGCACTGGGTGTAGTCGATGGAATGGTATCCTCTGGCACGAGTAGCGAGCGTTCTGTTCGCTTGGCCGTTAAGCTGATCGGACTTTGGGATTTCAAGTGTTCGTACTCCTCATCGGACAGAGTACGAACTGGTAGTTTGCTCTTGCGGGCATCGCTCCTGGTTTCGTCTGACAAACCGACATCGGCATTGGGGATACCGCTGAGGCTTCGCGACTCATCAAAAGCCTGCTTTTGAATCGATTGCTGATGGGTAATGAATTTGCTTTGCTGTTCAATCAATTGTTGTTGTGCGGCGATCTGGTTCGAGACCGTGGAATCCGTTTTCGCTACAGCCCGCGTTCCACCGAGTACTTCCACTTTTGGTAACGAGTCAACTGGCATTACTGGGAGGCCGCTTCCGATGGGAGCATTCGCCGTAGACCGATTCGCGTTCCTGGCGTCCTGGGTCTTTCCGCTGGCCATTTGGAGGCTTCCGTTCGCAGAAGCTGATCTGGGGAGTTGTGGTAGACGAGTTATTTCAATTGGATTGCCCGCCTTGTCTCTGGCAGTGAGTCTCACGACGAGTTGCCGCGTGCCGCTGGGAATACTCCAAGAACCGCTTCCCAACCATCCTGATGGGCTTCGGCCAGGACTCGATTCAACTGGAATTTCTCGCCATTGAGACATCGTCTCTGTTTGGTATGCAAGCTGGATTGACGAAGGATCGAGCGCAGCATCTGCAATCTCAAATTCCGCTTGCATTACACCCCGTTGGTCGATGTCGATCATGAGTTTGGCCTCTGGCTTCGTGGTGTCAATCACGACACGCAATGGTTCGCCAGGATTGTCAAATCTGCGACCTTGACTGTCGAGAGTTTTGAGTCGGAATTGGTATTCGCCATCTACTTTGGCTTGAAAATGAAACTGTTTGGTTCTAACGTCGCCGCTTGAATAGAGAGACCAGGACTTGCCGCCATTCTCCGAGAATTCTAACTGGATCTCACTTGGGGCTTGGCCAGTTACGTCTACATTAAACGGAATAACAAAGTCCAAGCGTGGCCAATGCACTACGGCATCATCGTTCGTGCCTACCGCTCGCACGGATTGCGCTACCGACGGTGAAGTGGATGAAACGCTTAAGGCGATAGCAGCGACAACCCATCGAAGGAACCAAAATCGAGTTTCAGCCTTGCATGGAGTCAGTATTTTTGGACTAGTCATAAATGGCTATCGATTTAGAGTTCCATTCAGGTCATTTGCAACGCGTTCTGAACTAGCGTTGTCGAGCAAGTGAGAGTAGTAAACGCTGTTTTTCGTAAACTCCTCATAGTTTGCTTTGCTCTCAAATAGGAATACCCGATTTGTGCCTTCTTGAATGCATCCAAACTCGCGCATTCCATCATGCAACTCCCCTACTTTGCACAGATGGACAATGTCAAATCCGCTGAGGCATGGGGTGTACCGGTCTGGATCGCTTAGCAATGTTTGCCTAGCCCGTTCACTTGCACAATAGTAGACTCTGCCGCGATGTCGCACTGCGTAGGAGTTTTTCCCCTTTATCCAGCCGTTGGCATTGGGTTGATCGAGTGCTTCGATAAGCGACACTGGGCAATAACCACCCAAACCAATTGTCTCCGCGTACACTCGCTGTGGCGAACCAGCGCTGTTTGGCTGAAGCATATTGTCGGA
>JAYVBW010000626.1:0-2770 GCA_043750255.1 Pirellula sp. | reverse complement strand
TTCACGAATCTAGCTCCCGCCGACTGGCTGCGAACTTTGGAAGTCAACGTGATGGGGATGGTCCATGTCGCACACGCGATCTCGCCACATATGATAGGCAATCGCAGAGGAACATTGATCTTCTTGGCTTCAGTCGCCGGCCAAATCGGATCGCAAACCGACCCACCGTATAGCGCAAGCAAAGCCGCTAACATCAATTTTTCACAATGCCTTGCTAAGGATCTTGCGCCGCACGGAATCCGCGTCAATACCATTTGTCCAGGTATGGTCCGTACACCATTGAACCGGTCTGTGTGGCAAGCGTGGTTTGACCAGACCCCCGAAGCGGCCCGACTCAATTACGAGGAATGGTCGGATCAAAAAATCCGCACAGTCGTCCCCTTGAGAACATGGCAAATGCCCGCGGACATTGCCAACATGATCGTCTTCTTGTCGTCGGATCGAGCCGCTCATGTGACAGGCCAAACCATCAACGTCGACGGCGGATTTGTCATGCATTGGTAGACAATTCTGGACTCAAAGCTCTGCTTCGACGCCCTGCAAGTAAAGCCGCACCTTGGCTGCGGTTCCAAGGACTAACGGTCGTTCTAAAATCACATCGCGCCTTACTCGAATCGTTGGAACCACGCCACCTCATGGCCGCCGTTCCTATCGCAAACAATGACGCCGCATATTATACGGACATTACCACGGATCTGGTTGTTACAACATCTTCGACACCCGCACATTTGCTCGCCAATAATCTCGATATCGACGGTGGCTCGATCACGAGCAGCCTGGTTTCGAATCCAACCTCAGGAACCATCATCGCTTTCGAAACCTATTATCACCGTCGAAACGCAGCTTGCTCCAGGTGTGTCGGTTCCCAGTGCTAGACTTTTACCTACAACACGGCGGATCGCGTCGTTCGTCAGCAAGTGCGAACCACTCCCGGCTACAATCAAACGGCCATGGTATTCACAGAATTTCTATTGGAATACTCGCTTGCTCTATTGGAATACTCGCTTGGAGGAGAATTGACATCCATCACAGACGGACGCGGCAACATTTAAACCCGCGCCTACAACATCGGTCGCAAGATACTTGAGTTGGACCGATTCTTTAGCTGTTTGGATTTCCTCACAACTCAAGCCTCACTACTCACGCCTGCTCCCTTCGCGTCCTCCGTCATCGGACCTGGCTTCCATGCCATCCCGCCAGTCAATGCTCGGCCTCCATGCACTCGCTACTTCACTTCTTTACACAACCGACAGACCAGCGGCAGGGATCGCGTCTTGCTGCGGGCAGTGTTGCGAACGTGTATTGGTTGGACACTTGGTATCTCGATTCGCCACGTGCAATTTCGGCAGTTGGACGAAACATGCGGCGGCGATTGCGGGTATCGATTCGTTGGAAGCGTAAATCCATGCAGCGATAGCCATCGGTATACTTTCTTTTATCGGTAGTGTGCTCAGCTGTCCCAACCCAGTCTTCCTTGGTTGGGGGGGTAACTTCGTTGGGGTCAACTCTGGATTTGGGATTAAGGAATGTAGATCGTACGGGGCCATCCATCTAAAATGCTTCCTGAAATCACTCACTCGCCGGAAGCAAGATGGAGGGCCCTGCAGGAGGAATAAACAGGGGACACACAATTTGATCGGGTTGGTAGTTGTTTTTCGGTTTTCTGTGTGTTTCAATTTCGGAATCAAGTGCTGTTTTTGTTCATTCTTTCACGGAGGCTTTTGCCATGGCTCGACTCGCGCGTGCGGAGGTGTTCGATCCTAGCAAGGTTGCGGTCCTACACATCTTCGCAAGGGTGGTGCGGAGATACTATTTTTTCGGCATCGACCCGGTTACTGGGAAAAATCACGATCACCGAAAGATTTGGATCGAAGATCAGCTAAAACCCCGTGATTTGCCGCACCGTGATTTGCCGTGATTTGACCCCGTAATTCTTCTCGCGGACATTGCCAACATGATCGTCTTCTTGTCGTTAGATCGAGCCGCTCATGTGACACGTCAAACCATCAACGTCGACGGCGGATTTGTCATGCATTGGTAGACAATACTAAACTCAAACATTGAGAAATCATTTTTACAAGGTTGTAGGGTGACTGAAGCCCTCGGAGTATTTCAGCCTTTAGGCGATCAACAGACTGAAATCTACCGTGGGATGGGACCATTGTCTCGTGTTTTCTTAGCAGCGATAGCTGCGACAGCGAATAGCTGCGGGTGACAACCCGCAGATCATGCACGCCGGATCTGTAGAGAGCCGCGTATGCGGCGGCACAGGGTACAATCCATCATTCAGATGCGTTATGTCGCCGCATTCGCGGCTCTACCCAACCACCGCGAATCTCCACCGCCGGTTACCACCGGCGGCTAAGCGCTGTCGCCGCATACGCGGCTCAAAATCATCAATTGGCTTTCCAATTGAAAATGATCATTGCCACGTTCGAATTGATCCCATCGGGACAACGGTCCCAATCTACGTTTGGTATAATAGAATCCGCCGATCGCCTTACAGGAAATTTGTCGTTGGGTGTCACGCTATACTCGGAGCTACTTGACTCAGCACAGTCCTTACGATCCCAAAACGAAAACACGCTGGCGCGATGCCCAATTCACGTCCCACTCCTCAGATTAATCCGACGCCAGCGAATTTTATTAGCGACCTGAATCCTAAGTCGGATGAAGCAATCGCTCGATTCCGCTTCTGGCGTCGTACTCGTTAGTGGCCCCGCAGGATCAGGTAAGACCACGACGGCCTACGCAGTCCTGCAAAAGCTGG
>JAYVBW010000625.1:0-2480 GCA_043750255.1 Pirellula sp. | reverse complement strand
AACAATGAAGACAAGGTTATTGTCGAGCTTGTTCGTTTCCCGGAAACGTTTCATGCTGGAGAAGGGGTCATACTCAAAGTTTTGGGTAGCAGCAAGAATCCCGCTGTCGATACGCTGGCTGTGATGCACCAGTTTGGTCTGCCTGAAACGTATCCTGAAGACGCCCTCGAAGTGGCCCGGCACCAAGCGGATTTGTTTGATGAAGACATTGTGCCTGCGGGCCGAACCGACTTGAGATTGGTTCCAACTTTAACCATTGACCCCGTCGACGCTCGCGATTTCGATGACGCCATCTCATTGAGCAAGAACGAAAAAGGGAATTGGGAACTCCAAGTGCACATCGCTGACGTTTCTTACTTCGTTCCGGTTGGATCGGCATTAGACGACGAAGCCCGCAAACGCGGCACAAGTGTCTACTTGCCCGATCGTGTTATCCCGATGATTCCGGAAACGATCAGCAACCATCTTGCATCGTTGCAACCTGACCGCAATCGATTAGCGAAAACGGTGTTCATGGAGTATACGCCCGATGGAACTCTCATTTTTACGCGCACGTTCAACAGTGTGATCCGCAATCAGCATCGGTTCAACTACGAGCAGATAGACGACTATCTCAAAGACCCAGATGCATGGCGAGCCAAACTTAAGCCTGAAATCTTTCAAGTGGTCGCCGACATGTACGAATTGGCGATGCTACTTCGGAAGATTCGCAACACGAAGGGCGCGTTGGAGTTAACGCTTCCTGAAGTTAAAATCGACCTAGACAAGACCGGTAAGGTCCGTGGCGCTCATTTGGTTTTGCATACCGAGAGTCACCAGATGATCGAGGAGTGCATGCTTGCAGCCAATCAAGCGGTCGCATCGTGGCTTGACTCGCTAGAACTGCCTTTCCTGCGACGGGCTCATGCGCCACCCAATCGGATAAAAATGCGACGACTCAATGAGTTTGTCCGAGCGCTCGGCATTCAGGCCGAAAACATGGAAGATCGTTTTGAGATCCAGCGGGTCGTGAACGCCGTACGCGGAAAGCCGACAGAGTATGCAGTAAACTATGCGATACTAAAGAGCATGTCGAAGGCTGTGTACCAAGCCGAGTTCGAACGACACTATGCGCTCGACATGACACACTACTGTCACTTTACCAGTCCAATTCGTCGATACCCGGACTTGGTGGTGCATCGAATTGTTCAGAAGCTGGTTGAGGGAAAACCTGCCCGTGAAAACGAACAAGTGCTTGAGCAATTGGGGCAACAATGCAGTGATGCCGAACAGAACGCGGAGTTGGCTGAGAGAGAGCTGATTCGAGTGAAACTCTTGCATTTCATGGCCAAGAAGCATGGCGAATTGCTACATGGAGTGGTTTCGGGTGTTCGTCCGACCGGAATTACTATTCGAGCGATCGAGATTCCGGTTGATGGATTGATTCCCGTTAAGTCGTTGCCGACGGATCGTTATCGATTCGATCGCGACACGCATACTTTGGAAGGTCATAAGCAAGGGAATCGATTCCGGCTTGGTGACGAATTGATTGTCCGAGTCGAAAGGATCGACACGGCCAAGCGCCATTTGATCTTCGGCTTTGAAAAGATTAGCCGCCATGCTTCGCCTATTTCTTTGGGTCCCAAAAAGCAAAAGGGGGCCGAAGAGAAGACCAGTCGCGACAGGGGATCCAAGGGCTCGAATTCCGCTTCAAAAAGCGATGATCTATCAAGTCGTCTAAAGAACAGGAATGGCAAAAAGAAGCCACGCAAGTAGACGATATATTGCAAGGACGTTACCAACCAGCCAACGAATCCACAACATCCTCCAAGCCACCCTGCGAAAATGGCTGATTCTTAGTTGCGATTGATAATTTAAGGTGGCGACTCCGTAGAAGCTGCCACAACCATCCAATCGAGGTTGGATGCCAGTGGTGTTTCGACGACTGGAAACCGACCGGTCAGTTCCCTTCGCTATCAGAAAAAATAGTCGCAGGGAAAAGGTGTCAGTTTCGGGTGACGCGACGGCCCGGGCTTGTCCCGGGTCGTCGCAATAGGTTTGGCGTCCTAGGGCACCAAACCTGTTGCGTTCGTTGGGCACAAGGCCCAAGAACGCTTTGGGTGAGCTATCGATTTGCATCGTGGGCCAGTTGGCTAGGTCCGCTCATCCTCTTGGAAGCTTGGTTTGCACCCCCCCGAAAATGAAGACTGCCCTATTGCTCGTACTTGTCTATGTCGAGAACCATCTTTTCCAACTTATGAACCATTTCCGCAGCTTCGAGTAGCGACGCCATCATTCGTTTGATGACGGGTTCGACATCGCCGAGACTTTGCGTGAAAAAATTCTTGGCAGTTTCGTCGTTCCAGGTTTCTTCGATCGTATCGGTGGACTCCCGCCATCGGCTCAAGGTACTCTGAAGCCGACTGCGGCAACCTACCAAATCATTGCGACATCGTGTATCCATAGAACTTTCTTTTCAATCAAACTCAGAGGTATGATCA
>JAYVBW010000624.1:0-4447 GCA_043750255.1 Pirellula sp. | reverse complement strand
ATTTCTAAAACAGTGCGAATCGGGGGCATGGCGGTCATCGATTGGTCATCGACGGGAACAATTTGCCCAACTTCATGGATGAGATTGGTGCTGCTATGTAGCAAAGGAAATTGCACGGGTTGACCGACCATCAAGTGAAAGGGATGCTCATCCATTCGAAAACGGTCCAACGGCATCGCGTTGGCGGGCATCACGCACATCGCTTGCGGCGGCGATTGCTCGATGAGTAGGTAATAGGCACGGGCAAGTCGAGCGTCGATGCGGACTCCTTGCCCTCGACGCACTTGGCCAAAATAGGCAGCCCCCTGAGCCACCGCCAAGTCCAAGCGGTTACCTTCTAATAGCCTGGGTTTCCAAGAGCCATGCGCGAGTTGCATTGAATCGGATGGAGCGGCAGCTTGAAACCACTCAGAAATTTGATCGACGATGGCTTGCCGAATTTGTGTTGACTCAAGCACGCCACCGTTGAAGAGAACCCAATCCGGTCTCGCAGCCTGCAAATCGCTTAATTGCTCGCGATCAGACTCGATACGACCTGCCCAGCGATGTTCCCACAAGAACGCAGCTAGATGTTTGTTTATGTTGGGATCGGTTGCATAAGGCAATCCAAACTCTTGAAATCCTTCGCCAGCTTTGTTCGGTCGATCCTGTATGTTAACGCGACCAAAGAAGCCATCCACTAACAAATGCCGTGCCCATTCGAGTTCGATCGAAAGGGTGCGCGCATTTTCAATCAGCTTGGATCCGCTGCTTGGCAGTGACATTTTATAAGTAGTTGGCGGCAAGGGCCCAAGCAGCGACTCTTTCGCAGCCCGGCATTGAGCTTTAAGAGCATCCCATTGCCTGGGTCGCAAGCGATCTTGGTCGGAGGACGTTGCAAGCAGTTGTTGTTCGAGCGATCGGGCTAAAGCAAGGTCCAAATTGTCTCCACCCAACATCAAATGCTCGCCGACCGCAACACGATGCAGGCCGAAGGTAGCTTGCAGCGATTCGCCGACGGATCGGCTCAAATCGACGGCGGCTACGGTGGCAGACGCTGCCAACGTCGGCTCGGTTGCTGGCAACGTTGTATTTGAGGGTTTGGTTTCGACAACTCGAATGAGTGTAAAGTCGGTGGTACCACCTCCGATATCGCATACGAGGATGCTCTGCCCCGGTCCAATGGTTTGCATCCAGGAATCGTGATTGCGTTGCAGCCACGCGTAGAAAGCAGCTTGGGGCTCTTCAATCAAAATGACGTTTGGCAACCCTGCTTCGGTTGCCGCTTGGATGGTCAGTCGCCTCGCAACTTCGTCGAATGACGCAGGCAGAGTCACGATAACATCTTGTTGTGCAAGCGGTTCGCCCGGATGAGCACGGTCCCACATGCGGCGGATATGTTCCAGATAGCGGCGACTGGCTTGAACGGGAGAAAGCAATTGCACTGTGTCGTCAGCGTTCCAAGGGAGCAATTCGGACGTTCGGTCTACGAGCGTATGGCAGAGCCAACTTTTTGCCGACGCAATACACCGGCCAGGCATCTGAACACCTCGTTGGCGAGCAAAGACTCCGACAACGCTCAAATGCTGACCATCTGAGAATTGAAATCGCGAGTTGACTTGCGAAGACTCAGAGCCGGTTAGTTCATAGTGGAAAGATGGAAGCGTATCACTGAGTTGGCTTGTTTGAGAATCTACCATTTGCTCAATACGGAAGATCTCCAGTAGTGGCTTACTACTCTGGGTATCCATGAAGGCGACCGCGCAATTTGTCGTCCCAAGATCGATACCAACAACGTACCGACAGACGTGACGTTCAAAGGCAGCATCGAGTTGCGAGAGCGGTTCCTGTGGGGCGGTCACTGTTTTAGAATTCACGACTGAGATGTGGTTGTATTGCGAGTTAGCGTCATGGCCGCCGGCAGCATTTCATGAAGAAGGACAGGTCCAATCAGCTCTAAATGGTTCAGGTAGCCACACCAAACACGAAGTTGCGGTGCAAACTCATGTAGGAATTGCCGACATACACCGCAGGGGGTAACGCGCTGGGGTGAGACAACAACCATCGAATCCCAATCGAGGTCGCGTTGAAGGATTGCTTGTGAGGCAGCGACCCGTTCGGCGCAAATGGTTACTGAGTAGGATGCATTTTCAATATTGCATCCGCGATAGATTTCCCCGCTCTTGGATAAGAGCGCACATCCAACTGCAAAGTTACTGTAAGGATTATAGGCAGACAGCGCCGCGTTTTGCGCGGATTGAACCAGTTCGATTAATTTAGCGTCATCAAGCATAGTTGCGTCCATGGGTAAGTTCATGTTTCGCTTCTTTCACACTTTTGCAGTTTTAAATGGGATGTATTTTCTTAAGATCCAGTCGGCCATACTTGGCCATAAGTTCGCGATCGCGGCCAGCCACGCGGCCTTGCGTGGGGTGACAAGTTCTTTTTGGCGTCGATGGGCAGCGTCGAGGATTTTCTGACACAGCCTCTTCGGATCGGCCAATTTTAACTTTACACCTCCACCGGCCTCGGTAGCGGGTTGGTTTGCAAGCCCGCGCTGGGCTGCGAGTTTTTGATATCGCGTTCCGCTGTCCTCGCGTGCGATTGGGCCAGGGCAAACAAGGAGGACATGGACACCGTCGCCTGCAAGCTCAAGCCTTAACTGACGAGACAAGGCGGTCAAGGCCGATTTAGAAATAGAATAGCCACCCATTCCTGGAGCGGAGACCAGGCCAGCCAATGACCCGATGTTGACAATGGTGCCGCGAGCTCGTTTGAGCGATTCGAGCGTCGCGCGAATCATATTCCAAGTGCAGATCAAATTGTCGTTGAACATTGAGGCCAGATCCGTATCGCTCAACTGCTCCAGTGGTCCACGGTCAGATCGACCGACGGCGTTGATTAGTAAATCGACGTTATGCGTCGATAGCCATTCCCGCAATCGGAACCAATCATCCTCTTCACTTTTGCGAACCGGGGTGGATAACTCTTTCGGACTCAAATCGATGGAATAACAGATTGCGGAAATCGCTCCTTGGTCCATCGCGATCGCCTTTGCTACTTCAAGACGGGCTGGATCGCGACCAACAATGAGCAGATTCGTTTTTTGCTGAGCGGCCGCGATAACGATTTGCAGACCGAGCCCCGACGTGCCGCCGCAGACAACGATCCAACGTCCGGTCCACGGTCCGACTTTTTCCATGCAAAAAATTCCGATGGGTGCGATAAAGTTGTGTTGGTTAAGTTGCGAATTCAGCCTCATCAATCCGCAAGGTTGCGATCTTGCTCGCAAATCTCTATTTCGGTTGATATGGACCGCCCCAGTTTACCATTCTCGGCAATAAATCAAATCGCGGTACTGCCATAGCCAATTTAGCCCAAAATCTAGACAATGCTGCGAAAGTCTGCGAATGGATCGCGGTCCCCTTATCTTTTCAAAACATCGATTTCAAATGTCAAGAAACACGTTAAGCGAAGCTCGAACCAAGATTATTGCAACTGTTGGCCCCGCATGCGAGGACGAAGCGATGCTGGCCGAGCTGGTCATTCACGGGGTCGACATATTTCGAATCAATGCCGCCCACGGAACTCAAACGGACTTTGCGCGGGTGATGGGAAAAATCCAGCGGGTACGTGAGGTAACCGGGTTTCCTGTCGGAGTCCTGCTCGATCTAGCTGGCCCAAAGATCCGGTTGGGGAAACTTTTCCAAGATCCGCTTGAAGTCGATGTCGGCAGCGAATTGACCTTTATTCGCGGAGACGTCTCTAGTTCGCCAACAGAACTTACTAGCAACTATGCGAAGCTGGTGGACGAGCTAAGAATGGGCGAACCTGTCATGCTCGCGGACGGCATGATATCCATGCAGGTGATCGACAAGCAACGCGATCGCGTGCGTTGTTTGGTCTCGGTGAGAGGAACCATTCGGTCCAAACAAGGGATCAATTTGCCTGGCACTTCACTGTCTGTCTCTTCGATGCGACCAGAAGACGTAGCCAATGCATTATGGGCGGCGAAGAACGATGTCGACTTCATCAGTTTGTCTTTTGTTCGTTCAGCACAGGATGTTTCCTCACTTAAGAATCTGCTCGCATCGATGGACGCTCAAGCGTTAGTGATTGCCAAAATCGAAAAAAGGGAAGCATTAGAGTGCTTGGAGGATATCGTCGATGCGGCGGACGGCGTCATGGTTGCGCGAGGCGACCTAGGTGTTGAAATCGATGTAGCAGACACGCCGGTCGCGCAAAAAAGAATTATCCAAGTATGCCGTGATCGGCTAAAACCAGTTATTGTTGCAACCCAGATGTTAGAAAGCATGCATCACAATCGGCGACCGACTCGAGCCGAAGCGAGCGACGTTGCCAATGCGATTTTGGATGGAGCGGATGCTTGCATGCTGAGTGGCGAGACGGCGATCGGTGATTTCCCCGTCATTACCGTCGATACGATGAACCGGATTATGCTTAGCAC